>NZ_JAVRHT010000056.1:0-15383 GCF_031846415.1 Rubrivirga litoralis
CCCTTTGGGTCCGCCCTTTGGGTCCGCCCTTTGGGTCCTACCCCTCTTGGCTGCGCCGACGCTGCGCGGTGGCCAGGAGGGGGACCGCCCTCCAGTTGGCGGCGGCCTCGCCTGTCGCCACCCCGCCCAGACCTGGACCGGGCGGGGCGGGGCGGAACGAATCTGGCACCACGGACCGGCGCGCCCGTACCCCGTACCCCGTACCCTCAGAACCGGTACCGCTCGGACCCGGGCGGGGCGGCCCACGGGCGCCCGGGCTCGAACGTGTCCCAGAGGAGGCACGCGACGGAGCGGACCAGCACGGCGCCCGCGTTGTCCGGCCCGTCCCGCGTGTCGCCCTGGTCGCGCGTGAGGACGGCGGCCACGTACGGGCCGGACGGCGCGTGGACGTAGACCACCTCGGCCCGCGACGCCGCGACCCACCCCTGCTTGCTCGCCACCTGGACGCCCGGCGGCACGGCCCCGACGGCCCCGTCGTCGTAGAACGTCCGCGTGAGGAGCCGGTGCATCTCGAGGTCGGCCGCCGGCGAGACCGCCCCGCCCTCGACGACGCGCTGGACGAGCGCGGCGATCTCGCGCGGCGTCGTCTGGCCCCACCCGTAGGCGGCGTAGGCGTCCTCGCGGCCCGGCGTGCGGCTGTTGAGGCGCGTGGCCTCGAACCCGTGGTCGGCGAGCCAGTCGTTGACCGCCCCGCCCCCGCCGACGAGGTCCTGGAGCCAGAAGCTCGCCGAGTTGTCCGACGCCGAGAGCATCATCTCGATGAGCTGGTGGAGCGCGACCGTCGCGTCCGGCCGGAGCTGCCCGACGAGGCCCACGTCGGGGTGCGGGTAAGGCGGAGCATCCCCGACGCGGAACGTCTGGTCGTACGCCCACCGGCCGGCCTCGACCTGGTCGAACAGCGTGGCCAGGATGGGCACCTTGATCAGGCTCGCCGTCGGGAACCGTTCGTCGGTGCGGAGCGCGGCCTCGCGGCCGGTCGGGAGGTGGCGGACGTAGACGCCGACGGCGCCGTCGAACCCGTCGACCAGGACCTCGACGGCGGCCTGGAGGCCAGCGTCGGGCTGGGCCTCGGGCCAGGGCGGGGCGGGCGCAGAGCGGGCCGGGGCGGACTCCAGCGCGGGGCGGGGCGGGGCGGCCGCGCAGCCGGCGAGGACGAGGGCGCCGCCGACGAGGGACGACGCGGTCAGGAGGAGCGGAGCGGCGGTCGGCACGGGCGCGTAGGCGGGGGTCCACAACCTACGCCGCCCATGTTCGAGGTCGAAGTCGAGCTGTCCTGCCCGTACTGCGCCGCGCCGATCACCATGCTCCTCGACCCCACGGTGCCGGCCCAGCGCTACGTCGAGGACTGCGAGGTGTGCTGCAACCCCATCGAGGTCGCCTACACGGCCAACGACGAGTCGGTCACGAGCCTGGACGCGCGGAGCATCGAGCAGTGAGGGGGATGTTCGCTGCGCTCGCGGGGACGTGGGAACGGGGAGACAGGAACGAGGAAGAGGACGGCCGCCCCGCCCGTCGCCACCGAACGCGGCTGGGGCGGGGCGGCCCTGTCTTTCCCTCTTCCCCAGTCCCTATTCCCTACATCCCTCCCCCTCCCCCGTCGGCAGCGTGACCGTGAACGTGGCCCCCTCGCCCTCGCGGCTGACGACGCCGAGCGTGCCGCCGTGGCCCCCGGTCACGATGTCGTAGGCGAGCGAGAGGCCCAGGCCGGTCCCCTGGCCCGTCGGCTTCGTGGTGAAGAACGGCTCGAACACGCGGGCGCAGTGGGCGAGCGGGATGCCGACGCCGTTGTCGGCCACGCGGATCTCCACCCCGCCCGGGTACCGCTCGGTCGAGATCGTGACGGTGGGCGGCTCGGCCTCTCCGTCGGGCGGGGCGGGGCGGTGGGCGAGCGCGTAGCGGGCGTTGTCGAGGAGGTTCACGAACACGCGCTGGAGCGAGCCCGGCGCCACCTCGACCGGGCCGAGCCCGTCGGCGTAGTGGCGCTCGACGCGGACCGCCCCGCCCGACGGCGCGGCCTCGGCGTCGCGGAACACCGACGAGACGGCCTGCTCGAGGAGCTCGTGGAGGTCGGCCGGCCGGCGCTTGCCGCCCACGTCGCGGACGTGGCCCATGAGGCTCCGGACGATCCCGTCGGCCCGCCGGGCGTGGTCGCGGACGCGGGCCGCGTTGTCGGCGACCGTGTCGAGGTCGTCGCCCAGGCCGTCGAGGTCGCCGGCGTCGACGCGGGCGCGGAGCTCGGACGCGAGCTCGGCGTTGAGCTCGGCGAAGTTGGCGACGAAGTTGAGCGGGTTCTGGATCTCGTGGGCGAGCCCGGCCGAGAGGCGCCCGAGCGAGGCCAGCTTCTCGGCCTGGACGAGCCCGCGCTGGGCCGCCCGGAGGTCGACGAGCGTCCGCTCCAGCTCGGCGTTGGCCGCCCCCAGCTCCTCGGTCCGCAGCCGCGCGATCTCGGCGTCCTGGTGCGCCCGCTCGGCCTCGGCGCGGACCTCCAGCGTCTGGATGCGGCTCCGAGCCTGGGCCGAGAGCAGCGCCTCACGGAGCCGGCTGTACGCGCGGAGGTGGCGGAGGGCCTGGGCGGGGCGGCCCGACCGCTCGTACGCGTCGGCGAGGGCCTCGTGGGCCTGCGCCGCTCGGGGTTCAGCGCCGGTCTCGGCGGCGATGGCAAGGGCCTGTTCGAGCACTCCGACCGCCTCGTCCGCCTGCCCGAGCGCCGTGTACGCGCGCCCCAGGTGGATGAGGCTCGTCGCCTGGGCCTGCCGGTTCCCAATGGCCTCGCGGAGCGCGAGCGCGCGGCGGTGGAAGTCGAGCGAGCCGGCGGGGTCGCCGCGCGACTGCGCGAGCCAGCCCAGGTCGTCGAGCGCGCGGGCCTCCGTCAGCGTGGCGCCCTCCTCGGTCGCCAGCCGGAGGGCCGCCTCGAGGTGGGCCTTGGCCTCGTCGTACCGGCCGAGGTCGCGGAGCGCCCCGCCCAGGACGGTGTGGGCGCGGGCCTGGCCGCCGGCGTTGCCGAGGTCGGCGAAGAGGCGGAGAGCGGCCTCGCCCCGCTCGGTCGCCTCGGCCGGCTGGCCCAGCTCGACGTAGGTGTTCCCCATGATCGTCAGCACCCACGCCTCGCGCTCCCGGTCGCCCAGCGCGCGGGCCGTGCGGAGGTTTTCGAGGGCGATCGCGGCGGCCTCGTCGTAGTGGCCGAGGCTGACGTGGACCGAGGCGAGCGCGCCGAGCACGAGCGACCGCCCCGCCAGGTCGCCCAGCGGCTCGAGCGCGGCGAGCGCACGCGTCAGGTGGTCGAGCGCCGCCTCGTGGTCCGACGTGAGGTAGAGCCCGAACCCCTCGTACCCCTCCGCCTGCGCCGCCGTCCGCTCGTCGCCCTCGGCCTCGGCCGCCGCGCGGGCCTCGCGGGCCAGGCGGATCAGGAGATCGGGGCGATCGGGGACGTGGGCCGCCGCCGCCTCCAGGAGCGTCTCGCCCCGCCCGCTAGGGGCGGCGTCGGCGGGCGGGGCGGGGTCGGGGGCGGCGGACACGGCCGGTCCTACGCGCGGGCGGGGTGGCGGTGTCCCGGCAAACGGCGAGCGGAAGACGACCGCCCCGCCCCCAGAACGCGAGGGCGGGGCGGGACGCCGTAGGGGCGACCGGCGGTCGCCCGTGCGACGTCGGTGGTTGCGAGGGCGGGGCGGGTGGGGACGAGCCGCCTTACCGCCGCGTCCAGAGCGGCCCCCGCCCGAACAGGCCCCGCCCGTGGAACGTCACCGAGGGGACCACGACCACGTTGCGGTCGCGGAGGCCGAGGGGTCCCGGAACACGCCCACCTCGGCGCTCACGCCGGCCCGGGCCGTCCCCACGCGGAGCCCTCCGAACCCGCCCACGGTTGGCCCGTCGCGCGCGGCGTCCGGACCGAGGGGAACCGTCGCGAACCCGCGGAGGCCGCCGTACGGGGCGATCAGGCCGCCGCCCCGCCCTGAGACCAGGACCGTCGCCTCGCCGTAGGCGTGCCCCCCGGCGTTGAGCACGCCGCCCCCGCCCGACACCGCGACCGCGACCGGCCCCGCGTCGGCCGTCAGCCGGTTCTTGTAGGTCACGCCGATCCCGGTCCCCCGACGAGGCGGACGCCCACGTCGGACCGCTCGGTGACACCGACCCGGACCTCGGCGTCGAGCGACATGTAGCCCGCGCCGGACTCGTCGCTGGGGCAGTCCCCCTCGCACCCGCCGCTCACACCGAACGGGCTGTCGATGGGGACGAACTGGGCCGACTGCGAGACGACGAGCGTCCCCTCCGGCGCCGTCTCGGCCGTCTGGCCGACGCTGTAAGGGAGGCACCCGGCGAGGGCCAGGGGGAGGGCGAGGGCGAGGGCGCGCATGGGCGGGTCGGGAGGGCGTCTCAAGAGTAGGCTGAGCCCCCCCCGGAACGCCTTGGTGCAAACGCACTAGCCCTTCCCGCACGGGCGGGGCGCGACGTCGCCTGAAACCGCCCGCCGCCCCGCCCGCACGGACCGCCCCGCCCGCGGCTCGTCACCCGAGCGTGCGGCTGGTCGGCAGGGGCCGCCCGTCGGCGAATCCGCACCGGCCCCGCGCAACTCGCCGCCGCTTCTCCCGTTGGGCCGGCCTCCCCTTTCCGCCCCGCCCGATGCTCCCTTCGGTACGCCCCGCCCTCGCCGCGGTCCTCCTGCTCCTCGCCCTCCCCGCCCTCGCCCAGCCGGGCGAGCGGCCGGCGGGGTCCGTCGTCGCGACGGTCGTCGACGCCGAGACGGGCGCGCCGCTGCCGCAGGCGACCGTCGCCCTGTACGGCGCCGCCGACTCGTCGTTCGTCACGGGCGGGGCGGCCGACGCCGACGGCCGCGTGACCATCGACGGCGTCGGGGCGGGGCGGTACCAAGCCCGCGTCAGCTTTATCGGGTACACGACGCAGCGCGTCGACGGCGTCGAGGTGGCGGCCGGCGCGCCGACGGACTTGGGCGAGGTCCGCCTGGCGTCGGGCGCCGAGGTGCTCGGCGAGGCCGAGGTCACGGCCCGCCGCGACTTCGTCGAGCAGCAGGCGGACCGGACCGTCTACAACGTCCAGGAGCAGGCGGTGACGGCCGGCGGGAGCGCCATCGAGACGCTCCAGACGCTCCCCTCGCTCGAGGTCGACACGGACGGCAACGTCTCGCTCCGCGGCAACCAGAACGTGGTCATCCAGATCGACGGCCGGCCCGTCCCGGTGCGCGGCGCGTTCCTGGCCGCGCTCCTCCGCCAGATCCCGGCCGACAAGGTCGAGCGCGTCGAGGTCATCCCGAACCCGTCGGCGAAGTATGAGCCCGACGGCATGGGCGGGATCGTCAACATCGTGCTCGTCGAGGGGACGGACCGCGGGCTCTCGGGCGGGCTCACGCTGGGCGGCGGGACCGAGTTGTCGGGCCAGGCCGGCGCCAACCTCGCCTACCAAAAGGGGAAGTGGGACCTCAGCGGCCAGTACGGGTACCGCTACAACGAGCGGCCCACGTCCTTCCTCGGGAGCGTCCGCGCCCTCGACGGCTCCTTCGCGCTCCTCTCGGACGGGGCCAACGAGCGGGACGAGTCGTCCCACTTTTTCAACGGCTCGGCCACGTACGAGCTCGCGGACAAGACGACGCTGTCGGCCGAGGGCTCGTTCGGGCTCCGCTCGGGCGGCCAGGACGGGCGCACGCTGTTCGAGCGGACGACGAACGGGGGCGCCCCCGCCCTCACCACGCGCGAGACCGACAACGACACCGACGGCCTCAACGGCGACCTCGCGCTCGTCTTCCGGCGCCAGTTCGCCGACGCCGCCGGGGGCGGGGCGGCCGAGGGCGGCGGCGGGCGCCGCGGCGGCTGGGGCGGGCGGGGCGGACCGCGCGGCGGCGGCGGCACGCAGAGCGGTCACGAGCTGGCCCTCGAAACCCGCTACACCCGGTTCGACAACGAGGACCTCGGCCTGTTCACCGACCTCGTGACGGGCGACGTGCTCACGGGCGTCCAGAGCCAGACGGCCGACGAGACGACCGACGAGGCCTCGTTCCAGGCCGACTACACGCGGCCGGTCGGGGCGCTCAAGCTCGAGGTCGGCGCGAAGGCCAACGCGGAGTGGGTGGCCAGCGACAGCGACGTGCAGTCCGGCGACGACATGGGCAGCCTCGTCCCGGACCTCGACCAGACGAACGCGTTCGACTACGACCGCCAGATCCTGGCCGGCTACGTCCAGGGCGCCCACCCGCTCGGGCCGGTCCAGGTCCAGGTCGGGCTCCGCGCCGAGGTGGCCCGCCGAAACTTCGACCTGAGGACGCCGCTACCGCCCGGGGCCAGCACCTTCTTCGACCCCGACGCCCCGACCGACCAGACCTACACGAGCCTGTTCCCGAGCGCCTTCGTGACGTACGCGCTCGCCCCCGGCACGCTCGTCAAGGGCGCGTACTCGCGCCGCGTCGAGCGCCCGCGGACGTTCTTCCTCAACCCGTTCCCGGACCTCTCCGACACCACGTCCGTCCGCGTCGGCAACCCGACGCTCCGGCCCGAATACACCGACTCGTACGAGCTCACGCTCCAGTACAAGTTTTTCGCCACGCTCACCCCGTTCCTCCGCCACACCACCGACGCCATCACGCGGCGCGCCCGCGTGGACCCCGAGACGGGCAGGAGCGTGTTCACGGTCTCCAACCTGGACTCGCAGACGAACTACGGCGCTGACCTCACGCTGTTCGGCCAGCTCGGCCCGGTCCGCGGGTTCGTCTCGGGCAGCCTCTACCAGGCTGTCCTGACGGACCCCACGTCGACCCGCAACGTCGACGCCCTCGCCTACAACGCGCGGACGAGCCTCCAGGTCAAGGTCCGCGAGGGGACCGACCTCCAGGCGTTCGTGTTCTACAACGGCCCCCAGCAGTCGGTCGACGGCGAGCGCAAGGGGTTCGCGTTCTCGACGCTCGGGCTCAACCAGCGGATCACGGAGCAGCTCTCGCTGGCCGCCCGCGTCAACGACCCGTTCGGGCTGGCGAAGTTCGAGTTCGTGACCGACGACGGCGCCGTCATCCGCGACTCGTCGTTCGACCCGTCCATCCGCCAGGCCTCGTTCACGCTCACCTACACGTTCGGCTCGAACCAGCAGCGGCCCCAGCAGCAGCAGCCCCAGGGCGGCGGCCTCGACGACGGGTTCGGGATCTGAGCGGGTGACGAGTGACGGGCAACGGGTGACGGGCAAGAGGAGCGCCCCGCCCCGCCCGCCGCTCGCTTCGCACGGGCGGGGCGGCGGCCACGGGCGGGGCGGCCACCGACACCACCCCGCCCCAGGCACCACCCCGCCCACCGTGCGGTGCGGGCGGGGCGGTCGCGGACTCCGCCCCGGCCCGGATACAGACCGCCCTGTGGTTCGGAGCCGCGCCGACGCTCGCGCGGGCGGGGCGGTTGGTTTGCCACCCCGTCCGTCACTCTTCACCCGTCACCCGTTGCCCGCTAGTGCTCCCCGCCCGCCACGCGGAGCATCTCCTCGACCGACACCTCGCCGCGCTCGACGAGCACGCGGGCCGAGGCGCCCAGCGTGAGCATGCCTTCGGACTCCGCGATCTCGCGGATCTCGTTCTCGTTGACTTCCTCGCCGGCCCCGACGATCGCCGCCTGGATGGCCGGCGTAAAGTAGAGGGCCTCGGCGCAGGCCCGGCGGCCCTTGTAGCCCTTCCCCTTGCACGTCGGGCACGCCCCGCTCGTGCGCGCCTGGTAGAACGTCGTGCCCTCGATCTGCTCGGGCGTGAACCCGAGCTCGCCCAGGAGCAGCGCGTCGGGCTCCGTCTCGACCTCCTTGCACGCCGGGCACAGCGTACGGATGAGGCGCTGGGCCACGACGAGGTTGATGGCGTAGGCGATGAGGAACGGCTCGAGCCCCATCTTGTAGAGCCGGCTGACCGCGCTCGGCGCGTCGTTCGTGTGGAGCGTGCTGAAGGTGAGGTGGCCCGTGTTGGCCAGCTTGATCGCGAGCTCGGCCGTGTCCTTGTCGCGCATCTCGCCCACCATGACCACGTCAGGGTCGTGGCGGAGGATGGCCCGGAGCGCCTGCTCAAGCGAGAGTTTGTGCGAGAGCTTGATCTGGCGGACGCCCGGGATGATGTACTCGACCGGGTCCTCGACCGTCAGCACGTTGACCTCGGGCGTGACCACGTTCGAGAGCGCCGCGACCAGCGTGGTCGACTTGCCCGAGCCCGTCGGGCCGGTCAGGATGACCATCCCGTGCGGCTGGCGGATGGCCTTGTTGAACTGCTTCAGCGCACCCTCCAGGAGCCCCAGCTTGCCCAGGTCCGTGATCACCTTCCGGTCGTCCAGGATTCGGATGACGATGCTCTCGGCGCGGACTTCGGGGTTGGCGTTCGCGATCGGCAGGATCGAGACGCGGTAGCGGATGAGCGTGCCGTCGACCTTCCGCTGGATGAAGCCGTCCTGGGCCATGTCGCGCTCGAAGCGGTCGACGTTGAGGGCCGCGTCCTTGAACACGGCCAGGAGCGCCTCGGGGTGGCCGCGGTCCTCGGTGTGCCAGTGCTGGAGCCGGCCGTCGGTGCGAAAGTGGACCTCGGTCTTGCGCTGGGCGTTGGGCCAGATGTGGATGTCGGAGGCGCCCAGGCGGACGCCCTCGATGAGGATGGCCTCGGTCAGGTTGAGGAGCGCCGACTGCGAGATCTCGGCCTCCAGCGCCTCCTCGTCGACCAGCGTCTTTTCGCCGCTCTCGAACGAGACCCCGTAGTCCACGTCGGGGCCGGTGCTCTCGGCGAGCCGTTCGAGGTACTCGTTCTTGCGCGGGAATGCCTCGGCGATGACGGCCTCGACGACCGCGCCCGGCGCGTAGCACACCTCGAACTTTTCGAGCCCGAGCCCGTCGATCACCCGCTGCAGCTCGGGCCGCATCGGGTCTTCGGTGACGAAGACGAGCTTGAGCACGCCCGAGGGCTGGTCCTGGGCGTAGGCGTAGGGGACGCACCCCAGCCCGACCAGCTTGTCGCCGACCGCGCTCTCGAACGACTCGATGACCGTCTTGGCGAACCCGGCCTCCGGCGGCCGGTCCCCCACCGGCGCCAGACGGAAGGCGTAGGTCGCCGCGGCCTGCTCGAACACGCGGTCGCGGTCGACGCTGTCGACGTCGACGAGCGCGCGCCAGAGCGGCTGCCGCCCACCGATCGCCTTGCGCGCGGCCTCGGCCGCCGTCACCTCCTCGGCCGACACTGCGCCGCGCCGGAGCAGCGCCTGCACGACGCGGTCCTGGACCTGGGCGTACTGCGCGCCCTGCACGGCCGGCACCGCCCCGCCCGCGCCGGGGGGCGTGCCCTTCGGCGGGGGCGGGGCGGCAGAACCCGGCGCCGACGGCCGGGAAAACGGGGAGGTGAGCGTGGGCATGAGGGCGCGGGGCTTACATCCCCATGAGGTCGGACGAGGACGGGCGGATCATGGCGGTCTCGGCCGAGAGCACCGTCAGGAACCCGACCATGAGGCCGATAAAGAGCCCGACGAAGGTCTGGATGGTCTCGACGGCCGCCTTCAGCTTGAGCGTCGTCTCGCGCTCGTAGTAGTCGGCCATCTGCTGCGCGCTCTTGCGCACGGCGCCGGTCTCGGCGCCGGTCTTGAAGCGCGAGAGCGTCATCGGCGTGAACACCTGGGCCGCGTCCATCGCCTTGACGAGGTCGGTGCCCTGCCCCATCATCATGGGGATCGTGATCGTCTTGATCTGGTGCTCCATGTAGCGGTTGCCGCACGCCTCGGCGGCCACCTTGATCACGTCGAGGTTCTCGCCCGACCCGCTGTAGAGGATGGCGAACACGCGGGCAAAGACCTCGATGTTCAGCTTGTGCAGGAGCGGCCCCACGACCGGGATCCGGATCATGTACTTGGCCGCCATGAACTGGCCCTTCGGCGATCGGAAGTAGGCCACGAGCCCGACCACGACGGCCAGCAGGACCACGGCGAGCACGCCGATCCACTCGTCGAGGAACGCGGAGAAGGCGAGCGAGAACGTGGTCAGCGGCGGGAGCTCGATGCCCTCGAAGGAGGCGAAGAGCCCGGCCGTCTGGGGCACGATCGACCACACGTACCAGATGAACACGCCGATCGTGGCGACGATCGTCATGGCCGGCGAGATGAGCGCGCTGCGGACCGACTTGCGGAACTCGTCCTTGCGCTCGAGGAACCGGGCCGTCGACTCGTAGATCTCGGCCATGTTGCCCGACGTCGACGCCACGCCGAGCATGTAGGCCGTGAACGTGCCCAGCTTGTCCTGGTGCTTCATGAACGCCTGCTTCGCCTCCATCCCGCCCTTGAGGTCGGAGTTGATGTCGCGGAGCACGGCCTTCAGCGAGTTCGACGAGATGTCGGCCATGAGCAGGTTCATGACCTCGGTGAACGCCATCTTCTCCATGAGGAGGTTGGCGGCCAGCCGCACGAACATGATGACGTCGCCGGTGGCCGGCTTCGACTGGTAGTTGAAGAGCGCCTTGCGCACGGCCACGACTTCGAGCCCCATCCGCTCGAGCGCCGAGCGGATCTCGTCCTCGGCGTACGCCTTCTGCTCGCCCTTGACCTCCTTCCCCGAGGGGTGTTTGACCTTGTACCGGAAGAGCATGCGCTCTTCCAGGTCGCGGAGGGCGAACGCGTGCTTCTCGGAGAGCGACTCGACCTTCTGCGACGCCGCCTTCTTGTTCGGCGCGTAGACCGTCCCCTGGACGGTCTGGCCGCTGCCGGACGTGCCGGTGAATCGGAACTCTGCCATAGGTGTGGGGCGGACCCAAGGGGGCGGGGCGGCGGAGGTATCGGGCGGCCAAGCGGGCGGGTTAAGCGGCGCGCGGGCGCCGACGACCACCCCGCCCCCGACGACGGGCGGGACCACCGGCGGCGCACCACCACCCCGCCCGCCGGACACACAAAGGCGGGCACGTGGGCGGGGCGGTCATCGTCCGTCTCGGCGGGTCGGGCGGGGTGGCGAGGGCGGCGGCATGGGCGACCGCCGAGGAGGGCGACCGCCGGTCGCCCCTACGAGGGGGCAGGTTGTGGATGGGGCGGGGTTTATCCGTAAATCCCCGACCCCATGCGCTCCCGCCGCTCCGTCCGCCTGCCCACTCACGACTACGTTGGACCCGGTGCTTACTTCGTGACCCTCTGTACCGCCAGGCGAGCCCGCCTCTTCGGGGAAATCAACGGCGGGAAAGCCTGGCTGAGTGCGGCGGGGCGGATCGTCCAGAACGAGTGGGAACGGCCGAGACGGCGCCCTGTCGGGCGCGGGCGGGGTGGTCGGACCGCGGCCCCGCTCGCTCGGCGCGTTCGTCGGCGGGTTCAAGGCGTCCGTTACGCGGCGCGTCCGCCGCGAGTGCGGTGCGCCCAACCTCGCCGTCTGGCAGCGGAGCTATTGGGACCGCGTCGTCCGAACCGAGCGGGAGGTGGAGGCCGTACGCCGGTACATCCACGAGAACCCCGAGCGGTGGCACGACGACCGTCTCCACCCCGCGCATCCGCCCCGCCCGTAGGGGCGACCGGCGGTCCCCCGTCTCACCCACACCCCACGACCGCCCCGCCCACAGACGGCACCCCGTATCTGCCGCCCCGCCCGGGTTACAGCACGATGTCGCCGTCGAACGAGACGTGGCTCGAGTCCACAGAGTAGTCGCGGACGTAGACGCGGATCCCGATCCCGGGGCGCCGGTCGCTCACGCCCGTCACCTCGAGCGTGCGCTCCGACGCGGCCGTGACGGCAAACCGGCCGCGCACGGTTTCGGGGCCGAGCGCGAGCGTTTCGAGGCCGTTCTCGGCCAGCCCCTCGTACGACTGGTTGCCCCCGCTGTACGGGTCCATCGTCGCCTTCCACTGGACTGCGCTCGTGGCGATCGTGAGGCCGCGGTCGAGGAGGCCATCGGCCTCGTCCTGCTGGTAGCCCCGCTCGAGGACGGTGAACGCGCCGACGGTGGCGATGCCGACCAGGACGACGCTGATGACGAGGAGGAGGAGCTGCTGCTGTCCCATGACGGAAACGCTAGGCGGGGCGCCGGAGAGCCGGCGGGAGGACGGAAAACGCGCCAGCCCGTGCGGGCGGGGCGGGGTGGACTCGCACCCACGTCTCGCGTCAAATCCCGAACCCTACCCGCCCCCGCCGCTGCCCACGCATATGGTCCCGCCGTTTGTCCGCCCCGCCCCCGCTGCGGGCGGGGTGATGCCCTAGTTCCCGAGCGCCCCGGCCGAGTTGGCCGTCGTCGCGACGTGACCGGGCTCCGTGCCGGTGATTTCGACCGTGACGGCGTTACCGGGGTACGTGCCCTCGGCCGTGAGGACGCCACCGGCGAGCGTGAACGTGCCGCTGGAGGTGGCGTAGGTGCCGTCGTCCTGGACGGTGTAGCCGATCCTCGTGAACGTGGCGTCGGTCCAGTCCTCGCCCTCGCCGGGGCCGCCGAAGACGGACGGCTTGAGGCTCCAGATCTGGACGTCGGACGCGATGCGCACGCCGCCGTTTACGAGCGCGTCGAGGTTCGCCTTCTTCTGGTTCTCGGAGAACGCCTCAACGCCGACGACGACGGCCAGTCCGACGATGACGATGCCGAGGACGAGGAGGAGGAGTTGCTGCTGTCCCAAGTGAGTGTGCGTCTGAGGATCTAAACATGAACGCGGAGCCCCTCCCGGACCTAGATCCGGGGGGGGCTCCGAGGCTTACCGCCTCATATAGATGCGGCGGCTCAGCTGGTGGAATCATGCCGCCTTAAGCACCGGCACCGGCACCCGGGCAAGCTTCCGTGCTGGTGGCGACTACCGTCGTGATGTTGTTAGGGGTCGTGCCGTCGACGGTGATCGTGATAAGGTTGTCGCTGTCCGCGTTGCAACCAGTGATCACAGCCGAACCCGTCCCGGGCTCGCCGGGAGCCACCGTCATGTTGAAGACGCCATTCAAGTTGCCGTAGGCATTCGCCCCCGCGCCGTTCGTGTTCATCGTGTAGCCGAGGTCACCAAAGTCGAGGTTCTCAAAATTCCCGTCGCCACCACCGAAGGCAGCGGGCTTGAGGATCCACGCCTGAACATCGGAGGCGATGCGGACACCGTCGTTGACGAGCGCGTCGGAGTTGGCCTTCTTCTGGTTCTCGCCGAAGGCCTGGATGCCGACGACGACGGCGAGGCCGACGATGACGATGCCGAGGACGAGGAGGAGGAGTTGCTGCTGTCCCATGAGTGTGGGGGGGGTTGTGTGCGAGGGCGGGGCGCCCAGGGAGTCGAGTGCCCCCGCGGAGAGCCCTCGGGGGGAGCGGTCGTACAGGACCGCCGCTGATGGCCGATCCCCCCTGCGAGCCCCGTGCCGGATCGGCCGGCCACCCCGCCCCGCCCTCGGTTCGACCTTCAAGCGCGGGCGGTGTCGCCCTCGCATGCGGTTTCCGCGCCCTAACCGCACGTTGGCCCCACCCCGCCCCACCGCCGGGCCGGGCGGGGCGGCGGCGGGCGCCGTTCCCTTTCGGAACAACTCGGGCAGAATCGCCCGGGGCGGGGCGGCGGTCGACGCCGGGCGGCGCGCGCTGGAGGTGGGCGGGGCGGCCGCGCTCGGCGGCGCCCGAAGGAACCCCCGCGCGCCCTCAGCCGTGGGCTCCCCCCATTCTCCCCTCCCGCCAATGCCCGCCCCGCCCAACGACGACAAGACCCTTGAGACCGAGGCTACGCGCCTCGCCGACACCGCCCGCGACAAGGCCGAGGAGGCGTTCGAGGAGGTGAAGCTGGCCTCCAACGAGCTCGTCGACACCGTCCGCTCCTACATCGAGGACGCCAACGTCAAGCACGTCAAGATCCAGAAGGAGGGGCGGACGCTCCTCGAGATCCCCATGACGGTCGGCGTCGGGGCCGGGGCCGCCGCGCTCCTGTTCAACCCCGTGCTCTCGGCCGTGGGCGCGCTCGCCGCGCTCGTCTCCGACGTCACCATCGTCGTCGAGCGGACGACGGACGCTGGCGGCGCGTCGGGCGAGGCCGTCGAGAACGTGAACCACCCGTCGGGCTCCGCCACGGGCTCCGCGGCCTCGGGCACGTCGGCAGCTTCGTCCGGCACAACGTCCTCCTCCGACAAGACCGCTTCGCCTGGTAAGCCCGGCGCCTCCGGCAAGCCGTCCGCCTCCGGCGGCTCGAAGACGGTCGGCCGCTCGTCCGACGACGCGTAAGCCGTCTCGTCCGTCGTGTGTCGAGGGCCGCTCTCCGGGGCGGCCCTCGCTCGTTTCTAGCCGCCCCGCCCTTTCTGATTTGCCCGTGGCCTCGCCTGCCGCCCCGCCCCGCCCCGACGATCTCCGCGAGACGCTGGACGCCCTCGTGCTCCGGTACGAGCGGCCCGCGTTCATCGCCGACGACCCCGTCTCGGTCCCCCACGCGTTCGACGACCCGGCGGACCAGGAGATCGCCGGGCTCGTGGCCGCGCTCCTCGCGTGGGGCCGGCGCTCGACGATCCTGTCCAAGCTGGCCGAGTGGGTCGAGCGAGTCGACGGCCGCCCCCACCGCTTCGTCCGCGACTTCCGGGCGGGGCGGGACGCGTGGCGGCTCGACGGGTTCAAGCACCGGACGTTCTCGTCGGCCGACGCCGTCGCGCTGACCACGTCGCTCCGGGCGGTCCTGGAGGCGTACGGGTCGCTCGGCGCCCTGTTCGCGTCGGGCATGGGCGGGGCGGCCGACGTCGGCCCGGGCATCCAGCGGTTTTCGGACACCCTCCTGACGATCGTGCCGGAGGCCGGCCTCCGGCGGAAGCACCTGGCGCGGCCGTCGACGGGGAGCGCGTGCAAGCGGCTGGCCATGTACGCCCGCTGGATGACGCGGCCCGGCCCGGTCGACCTGGGCCTGTGGGCGGGCGTGCGGGCGGACCAGCTCGTCATTCCGCTCGATGTCCACACAGGCCGGCAGGCCCGGCGCCTCGGCCTCCTCACGCGCCGCGCCGACGACTGGCGCGCCGTCCAGGAGCTGACGGCCGCGTGCCGCGCGTTCGACGCCGACGACCCCGCCCGCTACGACTTCGCCTTGTTCGGCGTGGGCGTCTACGAGGGCGGGGAGATCGGGTAGGGGATTCGGGGTTCGGGCAAGATGACCGCCCCGCCCGCGGACGCGAGGGCGGGGTGGTTGTCCGGGAGGTGCATGCAACGGCGTCGGGCGACGGCGTCCGGGCGGGGCGGTGCCGATCGGAACGGGGCGGGGCGGCGGCGTACCCAACCGCCCCGCCCACGTCGGACGCGACGAGCCGCGCCCCTACGGGTGCTTGTCGTTGGGCGGGGCGGCGCTTTTCTCCGACCGCCGCGCCCACCCAACAACCACCCCTACCCCCTCTTGGCTGCGCCGTCTCTTCGGGGTGGCCAGGAGGCGGACTGCCGTCGCCTCCAGTTGACGGCGGCCTCAACCCTCACCGCCCCGCCCAGGTGTGAATGGGCGGGGCGGAACAAAACC
>NZ_JAVRHT010000057.1:0-12289 GCF_031846415.1 Rubrivirga litoralis
CGTCCGCCCCGCCCGCGTCCGCCCCGCCCGCGCCCGCCCCGCCCGCGTCCGCCCCGCCCGATGTCCGCGACGACGCTCTCGACCTGGCTCTACGCCGAGCCGCCGGGCGAGGAGAGCGTCTACCCGCAGGTGGTGGGGCAGGGGGCGCCGTCGTCGACGCGGTTCCAGGTCGTCTACTGGCGGTGCGTCGCCGTCTTCTTCGCGTCCGCCCGGCGGTGGGCGCCCGACGCGCGGCTCGTGCTGGTGACGAACGTGGAGGCGGTCCCGGCGGTCGACGGCCGCGACCTGGGGGCGTTCCTGGACCGGCTGGGCGTCGAGGTGGTGCGGCTGCCGTACACGTTCCGGCCGCCGCCCGGCTACTACGGGGCGTGGCGCAACCAGTTTTACGTGTTCGACGTGGTCCGCTGGTTGGCGGCCGAGGTGGACCCGGGCGGCGTGGGCATGGTGCTCGACTCGGACTGCGTCTGGGCGCGGCCGCCCGACCGCATGGCGGCCATGACGCGCCGCCACGGGGCGCTGACGTACGACCTCGGGCTGCCTGAGGGCGGCGAGCAAAACGGGCTCACGCTCGCCGAGATGGGCGCGCTCTACGCCGACCTCGCGCCGACGCTGGGCGGGGAGGCGCCCGAGACCGCCCCGCCCTACGTCGGCGGCGAACTGGTCGCGGCGACGGGCGCCGTGCTGGGCCAGATCGACGCGCTCGCCGCCGAGCTGTGGCCCGAGATGCTCCGCCGGCACGGGGCGGGGCGGTCCCACTTCAACGAAGAGGCGCAGGCGCTGAGTTGGATCTACCACCGGCTCGGGATCGCCTACGGGACTGCCAACCCGTTCCTCCGGCGGATCTGGACGACGCTGCTCCAGGGCGACGACGCCCGCGCGCCGGACCTCGACCTCACCGTGTGGCACGTGCCGGGTGAAAAGCGGTACGGACTCCGCCGCGCGTTCGCCGAGGCCGTCGACCCGGGCTCGCGGTTCTGGACGCTCGGCGGCGACGCCTGGCGCGGGCACGTCGGCGGGCAGCTCGGGCTGCCGGGGCGGTCGCTCCGCAAGCTGGCGCTCGACGTGCCGGTGGCGGTCCGCGACAAGCTCCGCGGTCGGCTCGGGCGGTAGCCGCCCCGCCCGCGCGCTAGCGGGCGGGGCGGGCGAGGGTGAAGCACGCCTGATCGCCGTGGCCGGCCCGGTTGAGCGCAGCGGCTTGGCGCTCGAAGGCCTCGACGTCGGCCGGCGAAAAGGGCGAGGCGGCGGGGTCGACCTCGTAGGACCGCGGGTCGCGGAGGGCGATGTCCTGCCGGTACTGCTCGCTCCCCCACAGCCCGAACGCCGACGAGTCGCAGGTCACGGCGCGCACCTCCAGCCCCGCCCCGGCGGCCAGTCGGCCGATGCTGTCGCGGGTGTGGAGGAACAGGTGGCGCGGGGCGTCGAGCTGGACCCAGGCGGCCCCGTAGGTGCGGAAGGCGTACGAGTCGGCCACGGGAATGCGCAGGAGCACCTGCCCGCCCGACCGGAGGAGCCGCTCGGCCGACGCCAGCGTCTCGGCAGGATCCGCGAGGTGCTCGAACGTGTGGTGGAGCATGACGAGGTCGAACGTTCCCTCGACCTCGTGGATGCTCTGCTGGAGGATCCGCACCCCGCCCGAATCCACCTCGTCGGGCGCGTATGGGTCGGCCCCGGTCAGCGACGTGAAGCCGGCGTCGCGGAGCTCGAAGAGGACGTGCCCCGCCCCGCTCCCCACGTCCAGGATGCGGCTGTCGAGGGCGGGGCGGAGCGGGGCCAGCCACCGCCCGACGTAGGGCGCGCCGTAGCGCCGCGTGAGGAGCGCGCCGCCGAGGCTCGGGAGCCCGAGCGCGTGCCGGAGCCGCTGCCGCTTCGCGAGCCGACGGAGCGGCCCAGGCGCCTCGGCCCCGAACGAGTAGTAATCGGCCGGGTAGTACGCCGACAAGTCCGCCGGGACGTGGGCGATCTGGAGGCACCCGCACACCGCGCACGCGAAGTACTCGAACCGCTCGCGCGTCCCGTACATCATCTCGCGGGCGACGAGGGCGGGGTGGGGGCCGGGGGCGCCGCAGACGCGGCAGGCTGCGCTCATAAATCCAAACCTACGGCCGCACGCGCCTCGGCCGGGGCGGGGCGGCGTCAGGGGAGCCGAGCCAGGAGCGCCCGCCACCGCGCGCCGACGACGGCCGGGCTGAACTGGCGCTCGAACCGCGCCCGCGCCGCCGTCGACGCCGCCGCCCACGTCCCGCCCCGCCCGAGCGCCTGGACCGCGTCGGCGATCTCGGCCGGCGCTCCGGCGCGGACGAACCGGCCGCCCCGCCCCTCGTCGACCATCTCGGGCAGCCCGGCGTGCCGCGTGACCACGACCGGCGTCCCGGCCGCGAGCGCCTCGATCACCGTCAGCGGCTGGGCCTCGACCGGGTACGCTGTCGGGAGCACGAACGCGTCGGCGTCGAGGTACAGGCGGCGGACTTCGGTTCGGTCGGACACGCCGCCCAGGACGCGCACCGCCCCGCCCACGCCGAGCGCGTCGACCCGGGCGCGGAACGCGGATTCGGCCGCGCTCGACGGCCACCGACCGGCAAACGTGGCCGAGGCGTCGACGCCCCGCCCGCGGAGCACGGCGAGCGCGTCGAGCACGTCGGCGTAGCCCTTCGACGGGATCATGCCCGACAGGTAGAGGAGGCGGACACCAGGCCGCCCCGCCCGGTCCGCCCGCGCCGCCTCGACCTCGGGCGGGGCGGGGATGGCCGCGTCGTCGATCGTGTTGGGGACCACCCAGCGCTTGGCCGCCGGGACGAACGGCGCGCACCGCGCAGCCAGCCCCTCCGTCAGAAACACGACGCCGGCGAGGCGGCGGACGAGCGCGCGCCCGGTGGCGGCCGTCAGCGGCGACCGGAACAGGCGCTCGACGTCGCCCCGGTGGACGACGGCGACGACCGGCCGCCGGCCGAACGCGGGCGCCACCGTGAGCAGGTCGCGCGCGTGGCCGAGCGGCGACGGCGACACGGACGGCCACAGGACCGGCGCCCCGGGCCACGCCGCGAGCGCCCGTCGCAAGCGGGCGGGGAGGCGTAGGAAGTGGGCTGCCCGCGCCACCCCGCCCCCACTCGTCACGAGCGCCTCGCCCTCGGGCGCGCCGACGTCGACGCGTCCCACGTCGGCCGCCCCGCCCAGCGGGCTCGCCAGGAGGTCGGCCAGGCGCGCCGTCGCCAGGGCCTGCCCGTCGAGCGGCGGCGGGAACCGGCCGACGACGACCACGGGGGGCGGGGCGGGGCGCATCCTTAGGCCTCGACAGAGTGGAACGCGTGGTGGTCTCGGCCCGCGACCGCGAGGGCGCCGAGGACGGCGCGGGCGGCCGGGCTCAGCGGCCGCCCCGACCCCGGCCGCCCCGCCCGCACCGCGTTCCACAGGCCGTCGGCGAACGCTTCGGGCGTGTACGACGCGATGATGGATTGCGATGCCTGGCCCATCGCGTCCCGGTCCGTCCGGTCCGACGCGACGTGCGCCAGGAGGTCGGCCAGCGCGCCCGGGTCGTCAGGGGCGAACCGGAACCCGTTCTCGCCCTCTCGAACGAGGTCGCGCGCGCACCCCGCCCCGCTCGACACGAGCACGGGCAGCCCGCTCGCCATCGCCTCGTTCACGACCAGCCCCCACTGGTCCGCCCGGGCGGGGTGGACGTAGGCGCCCGCCGCGCCGTAGTGCGCCGGGAGCGCCTCGATCTGGGCGAACCCGGCGAACGTGACGCCCTCCCCAGCCGCCCGTTCGAGGGCGGGGCGGAGCGGGCCGTCGCCCACCAGGACGAGCGGCCACGGTGCCTCGGCGGCGGCCCGGTAGCGCCGGTACGCCTCGACCAGGAGCCCGACGTTCTTGCGCTCCGTAAAGCGGTTGACGCTGAGGAAGCCCACCCCGCCCCGCCCGCGCTCCCGGGCGGCGCCGTCGCGGAAAAACGCGTTGTCGACCACGTCGAGCGGCGTGAACACGCGCCGCCGCGGGACGCCGAGCGCGACGGCGTAGGCGGCCTGCGGCGTCCCGGCGACGAGCGCCGCGTCGTACTGCGCGACGAGCGTACGCTTGACGCGCTCGCGCCACGGCGAGCGCTCGGCGTCCTCGGCGCGGCTGTCGAAGAGGAGCACGGCCACGCGGCTGCGGCGGCGGCACCACGCGAGCGCGGCGTGGGCGTCGGGCGTGCTGTAGCTCGTGATGGCGACGGCGTCGGCGTCGATCCGGTCGAGCGCCGAGGTCACGGCCCGGCGCGTCTGGACGGGCGAGGTGGCCGCCATCGACCGGCCGGGGAGGGCGCACACGCGGTCGTACGGCGTCGGCCCCGCCTCCTCGCGCCACGCGTACGTCGTGTCGACGGTGGCCGTCTCGAGCGCCGTCAGCGCGACGCCCTCGGCGCCGAGGCGCGCGTGGAGCGCCCGGAGCCGCGCCAGGTGGTACGGCCCGAGGCGCGGCCACTGCACGCACACGCGGCCGATGGGGCGGGGGCTAGGAGTAGTCAAAGACGGCCCACGTCCAGATGGCGGCGGCGGCGTCGCCCCGGCGGCGGTAGTCGGCGGCCCGCGCCGGCCGGAGCCGGGCCAGCGCCCGGAAGGCGACCGCGCGCGCGCCGTACCCGACCGCGCTCCCCGCCCGGTGGAACCGGGCGAGCGCCGGCGACCCGTGGCGCCGCAGGAACGCGGCGTGGCTCCTCGACGCCACCACCTGCTGCTCGGCGTACCGCCCGGCGCTCGCGGCGCCGCCGATGTGCGTGACGACGGCGTCGGGCACGAACGCATTCTGCCGCCCCGCCCGCGCGAGCGCCAGGCACAGCTCGTTCTCCTCAGCGTACATGAAGTACCGCTCGTCCCACCCGCCGACGGCGTCGAACACCTCGCGGCGGAGGGCCAGCGCGCACCCCTTGACCACGTCAACGGGGGCGGGGCGGTCCAGCGGCGGGCGCGGGGCGGGCAGCGCCAGCAGGTGCCGGGCGATCGACTGGGCGGTGTCGAAGGGGCTCGTGCTCACCTGGTCCGTCCCGTCGCCGTTGAGCACGCGCGGGCCGACGGCCCCGGCCTCGGGGTGGCCGTCGAGGTAGGCCACGAGCCGGGCCACGGCGTCGCCGTGCACGACGGTGTCGGGGTTGAGGAAGAACAGGACGCGCCCCGACGACCGCCCCGCCCCCACGTTGTTGGCGGCCGCGAAGCCGACGTTCCCCCCGCTCTCGACGACCCGGACGCGGGCGTCGCCGGCGAACGCCGCGCGGAGACGGGCGGCGCTCCCGTCCGGCGAGTCGTTGTCGACCACGACGACCTCGTGGCGCAGCCCAGGCGCCGCCTCCAGCGCCGACCGCACGGCCTCGCGCGTAAGGTCGAACGTGTCGTAGCTGACGATGATGGTCGAGCAGTCCACGGGGCGGGAGGGTCCGCTGACAGAGCTACGCGGCCCCCGTCAGGGGCTTGATGAGCGGCCGGAGCTGGACGTACCCCGTCCATCCCGCGACGGCGAACAAGGTCGCGCCGAGGACCAGCGACGGGGTGAATCCCAGACCGAGAACGGCGACCGCGAGGGCCGCGGCGACCAACGCCCCTGCGCCGAACACGCTCCGTATCGTGCGGGCCGGGACCCTGCTCAGCACGCTCAGGACCACCGTGTCCACGATCGCGCGGGCGCTCCACGCGGCGGCGGCCCCGGCGGCTCCGTACTCGTGGAGGGCCAGCCAGAGCAGGAGGAGGTACGGCACCAGCTCCGCGGCGTGGACCTTTGCGACGAGGTCTGGCCTGCCGCTGCCCTGGAGCATCGCGAACGGGACGTAGGCGAGGCAGTTGAACCAGACGCCGGGGAGGAGAAGGATGCCCACCAGCCCCGCCGCCTCCGCGAAAGCCGGGCTGATCCACCACGCGATCAGCGGGTCCACGAGGAGCAGGCTGGCCACGACCGCCGGCGTCACGACGGCCGCGACGCTCCGCATCCCCTTGGCCTGGAGCGCGTGCTGCTCGCCAAGCGCCGCCCGCGCCGAGAACCGGGGGAACAGGGCGTTTGTCAGGCTGCCCGGCACGAGCGTGATCTGGGTCACGACGCCGAACGGAACCGTGTAGTACGACACGGCCCGGACGCCGGACACGGCCCCGATGACCACGCGGTCGAGCGTCGAGAGCAGGGGGTTGATCGCGCTCGTCACCGTCACCCACCCCCCGTAGACGAAGAGCGGGCGGACCTCGCGCCGGTCCAGGCGGGGGTGGAGCCCGACGGGCAGGCGACGGACGCACAGGGCGAAAAGGGCGAGACTGCTCGCGGTCCGAACGGCGAGGACGGCCAGGACGAGCCCCGACAGCTGCGGACCCGCGGTGAGGGCGACGGCGAGGGGCACCAGCTGCACCAGCGCGCCCTCCCCAACCCGGACCACGTTCTGGCGGAGAAACTCCTCCCGTCCCATGAGCGCACCGGCCATCACGCTCGACGCGAGGAGGAGGGGAAAGGCCAGAGCCAAAAAGGGGAGGGCCGCCTTCACCTCGCCAGCGAGAGCGCTGGGTACGTCGACAACGAGCCCGAACACGAGCGTCGCCGCCGCCCACAGAGCGAGGCCGGCGCCGAGACCGAGGGCGAGGTTGAGGAGGAGGGCCGTCCAGAACACGGCTTCACGCCGCTCTGCAGAGGCACCGTGCAGTGCCGCGACGCGGTTCGTGACCGCCCGGCCCAGCCCGAGGTCGAACAAACCGAAGTACCCCAGCAGCGTCCAGAGCACGGCCAGGACCCCGTATCGTGCCTCCCCGATTGCGGCCAGGTACGGCGGAACAGCGAGGACCATCACGGCCAGCGGGACCGCGGACCCTACGGCGTTGTAGGCCGTGTTGCGGGGGACGCTCACAGCCGCGGCCCCCCGACCGCCCCGCCCGCCCCCCACGAGACGGGAGCCCGAGCGGGGCGGGGCGGGTGCTCCCCAGGGGACGGGCTACTGTGCTGCACTACGCCGGGACGCCGCATCGGGCGGGGCGGACAGCGCCCGCGCCCGGTCGGCCACGCCGTGGGCAAGCGCGAGCGTGAGCGTGACGACGAGCATCTGGTCCAGGATCGAAAACGGTCCTGACGTGATGGCCGCAAGTGAAAAGGCCACGAGCGTCGCCATCGCCCCCAGCGCGCACGCGCGCTCGCGCGCCGCAAGCCGGGGCGACCGGCCCGCCGCCGCCCCGCGGACCACCCCGCCCGTCCAGACGGTCATCATCAGGAGGAGGCCCCACAGGCCCGTCTTGTACCACAGCGAGACGTACCCGTTGTGCAGGAACGCCCAGGTAATGGTCTCGTGGGAGATCAGCCCGTAGTACGAGAACTGGACGCCCCACCCGTACCCGAGCACGGGGTTCGCCCGGATGCGCTCCCACGCCGCGTCGGTTTCGGCAAAGCGGTTCAGGAGCGAGATGTCCTGCCCGGCCGTCGCGAGCGTCGCGAGCCGGTTGAGCGACCCGTCGACGATGAGCGAGATCTGGTCCGCGAACAGGAGGAGGCTGAGGGCGACGAGGGCCGTCGTGCCCAAGACGGCGGCCAGGACCAGCCGCCTCCGGTCCGCCGAGCGGCCGACGACTCCGAGGGCCACGAGGCCGAGAACGGCGGCGACCCAGAACCCCCGGGACTTCGACAGGATGAGGCCTCCGAGGAGCCCGCCCGCGAGGGCGAGAGCCACCGCTCGCGTGGTCCGACCTCGCGCCGTGGCGAAGGTGGCGACGCTGAGCAGGAGGCCCGCCGTCACGGATGTCTCGCTCGACGCGAACCGGGCGTCAGCGATCTCCCACACGGCGGTAGCGCCCGTGACGACCTCGCGCAAGAAGAGCGCGCTCTGCACCGACGCGATGACGCCGTACGCTACGAGCGCGCCGGCCAGCAGCAGCGACCCATAGCGGTGGCGGGCGCACAGGTCCTTGGCAGGCAGGTAGAGGAGGAACGGGATCGTCGCGAGCACGTCGGCTCGGAAGTCGTAGGCGCTGGCTCCGAACAACTGCCCGAGCACCATGCCCGCCACCAACCCGCCCGCCCCCCAGGTGAGAGCAGCCACGTCGAACATCGACGTGACCACGCGCCGCCGGTAGAGCCACACGTCGACGTACCAGTGGGCGAGGTACACGACGAGCGCGAGCCCAGAAACCACTTCCAGCGCCGTCGTCCCCTGCTCGCCGCGGAACTGGAAGGTGAGCAGAACGAGAACGGCCGTGAGCCGGGCGAGCGGGGTGGGCCGTGCGACGGCCAGCCACAAGCCCACGGCGATCACCACCGGCACGGCCCACACCGCCAGCGACCCGATGGCGGCGAGCCAGACGGCGAGCCCGAGGACGGCCGCCCCGCCCGCGAGGACGGCCGCCGACGCGAGAGGCGTCGGGGGCGGGGCGGGGCGGGCCGCCTGCACTACGCCTCTGCCCGGAGCCGCGCGAGCACCGACGGCCCGCCCCGCCCGAGCGCCGCGAGCAGCAGCGTCACCGCCACGGCGACGAGGAACGCCGAGAGCGTGGCCCCGATGACCAGGAGCGACCGCCGCGGCTCGGCCTTCCGCGCGGGCGGGGTGGCCGGGTCCAGGACCTGCACGGCGTCGGCGTCGCGCTGCTCCTGGAGCCGGGCCTGCTCGTAGAGCGGCTGCACGGTCTCGATCACGGCCTGCTGGATCGTCACCTCCTGGAGCACCTGCGCGTACTCGCGCTGGACGCGCGGGAGGTCGCGGAGCGGGAGGGGGAGGGCCGCCTCCGCCCCGCCCGCGAGCCGCGCCACCTGCTGGCGCGCGGCCTCGACGGCCGCCGCTGCGGCCCGGACGTCGGTGTTCTCGGGGCCGTACTGCGACAGGAGCGCCTGGTACTGGACCTCGGCGCCGGCCGCCTCGGCTTGGGCTGAGGCCAGCGCTTCGAACAGGGCCGAGGCCTGGGCCTCAGGCTGGACCACGCCTGACCGCTCCTGGAGCGCCTGGAGCACGGCCTGCGTCGAGTCGAGGTCGGCGTACGACTGTTCCAGGCGCGCCTGGAGCGACCGGCGGTACTCGCCCGCGCTGCTCGACTGGAACTCGATGTTCCGCTCGTTTAGGCGCTCGACGAAAAAATTTGCCATCTGCGCCGCCCGCTCGGGATCCTCGTCGAGCACGCTCACCGCGAGGTAGTCGTACTCGACGCTGACCTCGAACTCGGCCCGGTCGTACAGCTCGGCGAGGGTCCGAGCCTGGGGGAAGTCGGCGTCTTCCAGGTCGTACGCGGCGACGAGGTCGAACCGCTCGACGACGTCTTCGAGCGTCGAGGGGCTCGTCAGGATCGCCATGTAGCGCGTGAACCCGCCGCCGCCGCCGCCGAGCAGGGCCGCCGCCGCGGGCGAGACCGCGCTGATCGCGGCCGAGACCAGGCCCCCGCCCTCGTCGGGGAGCAGCACGCGCGTTTCGGCGCGGTACTGGTTCGGGAGCTGGAGCGTGATCGCGACCGCCGCGATGGCCACGAGTGCCGTGACCGCCGTGATGGTCCACCGTCGCCGGTAGAGGGCGGCGGCGGCCCACCACAGCCGCTCCCGCGTCCGCTCGTTGCTCGCCAGGAGCTCGGCCTCGACCGAGCGGGGCGGGACCGGGCCGTCCCCGTCACCACCGGGAACGGACAGGTCGATGTCGGCGCGCTCGCGTGCGGGGTCCATAGGTCGAGTCAGAAAAACGCTCCCGGCGGGGCCGGGCGGGGCGGACGGAGCAGCAAACGCGGCAGAGGCACGGGGGGCGGGGCGGACTCGAAGCTACCGCCCCGCCCTCAAGGAGCGCTCGGGGCGGGCTAGTTCGTGATCGCGTCATAGGCGAAGATGAGCGTCGCGACGGTGCTGATGGCGGCGAACGCCGTCTGGATCACCTGGAGCGTCCGGTTCCGGCGATCCGATTCGAGGGCGAGCTCGAGCTGGCGGAGCTCGGGCGTGTCGGCCCGCGGGGCGCGCTCGACGAACACGCGGTCGCCGGGGCCGACCGGCGTCGCCGGCCCCTCGACGTAGCGGCCTGTGCCGGCCTCGATGACGAACGTGGTCTCGGCCCCCGACGCCGCCCCGCCCGCCGCGGCCACGTAGGCCCCGGCCGTCTGGCCCGCCGCGAACGGGACGAGCCCGGGCCGGAGCACCTGCCCAAACACGTAGACCGTCCCCGCCCCCGACGGGACCACGAGCCGGTCGCCGGTGCGGACGACGACCGACTCGCCCTCGCCGCGGAGCGCGGCCGCGAGGTCGATCGAGACCTGGGCTGGCCGCGACGCCTCCTGCTGGAGGTAGGCCCGGCGGAGCACGTCGAACTCGCTCAGGCGCGTGGCGTCCGGGGCCAGCGACTGCGTCCCGGCCGCCTCGGGCTGCCGGTACAGGACGGCCGCGCGCGGGAGCGCCTCGGGGAGCACGCCCCCCGCCCGCCGGACCAACTCGCGGACCGTCGTCTCGCCGTCGCGGATCGGGTACACCCCGGGGTAGCGCACGAGCCCGAGCGCCTCGGCCGTGCCGGCGTCCTCGTCGCGCGCGAGCACGTAGAGCTGGTCGCCCGGCTGGACCGCGACGGTGCCCAGCTCGCCGGGCGCCAGGAGCCGGTCGGCAATCGCGCCGTCGGCCGCCGCGCGTGTCAGGCGCACGCCCGTGACGGAGGCCTCGGGGCCGCCCGCGATGAGCACGAGGTCGCGGACGGTGTCGCCCGGCTTGAGGTCGTACGGGCCGGGCCGGGCGACGACGCCGCCCACGAGCGCACCCTCGCTCAGCGGGTCGAACGTGGGGAGGTAGACGACGTCGCCGTCGAGCAGGCGCGGGTTGCCGTCGAGGTCGCCGGTGGCGAGGTATCGGCGGTAGTCGACAGTGAGGTCCGCCCCGCCCTCGCGCCGCACGACGACGGCGCGGGCGGCCGGCTGGAGGCCGCCGACCTCGGCGAGCCCGCCCGCCGCCGCGAGCGCGTCCTCCAGCCGCGGGACCGGCCCGACGAGCCGCCGGCCCGGCGCCGCGACGGCGCCGGAGACGTGGACGAAGTACCGCCGCGGCGCGGTCAGCACGAGGTCCGTCGGGACGTTCCGGTACTGGCGGTCGAGCGCGGCGCGGACTGCCCGCTGGACGTCGGCGAGCGTCCGGCCGCTGGCTTGGAACGTGCCGGCCTCGGGGATCACGAGCAGGCCGTCGGCCGACACCTGCGCTTCGAGGACGCGCGGGCTCTGGCCGCCCAGGGTCGCCGCGAGCACGTCGCCCGGGCCGAGCGTGTACGTCGACGGGTCGACCGTCCCCTCGATCGAGATCGCCGGCCCCACGCGGCGGTCGGTCCGAACGGGGCCGAGGGTCGGCGCCTGCGCGCTGGCGACGGCGGACAGGCAGACGAGCGCGACCAGGGACAGGCCGCGGGGGAGACGGTACATTCGGCGGCGCGGCAGGCGATCGGGGGCGACGGCCGAAAGTACGGCGGGGCGGGGGGGCGTCCGAGGCGTTTCCCCGTCCCCCGGCCCCTTTGCACGCTCTTCCCGCCGTGACCGCCCTCGCCCGCCCCGCCCCGGCCAAGCTCAACCTCGGCCTCCACGTCCTCCGGCGCCGCGCGGACGGGTTCCACGACCTCGAAACGGTCTTTCTGCCCATCGGCTGGGCCGACACGCTCGCGGCGGCGCCGGCCTCGGACCTGGCGCTGACCACGACCGACCCGGCGCTCCCGACCGACGGCCGCAACCTGGTCGTGCGCGCGGCGCGGGCACTGGCCGCGTGGGGCGGGGTGGAGGCCGGCGCCCGACTCCACCTGGACAAGCGCGTGCCCTACGGTGCCGGGCTAGGCGGCGGCTCGTCGGACGCCGCCGCCGCGCTCCGCCTGCTCGCCGAGCTGTGGGAGTTGGCCGTCCCCGACGACGTGCTGGTCGACCTCGCGCTGGGCCTGGGCTCCGACGTCCCGTTCTTCCTCGACGGCCGCCCCGCCCTCGCGACTGGGCAGGGCGAGCGGCTCGCGCCGCTCCTGGGCGCCGCCGGCGCCCCGTACCGCTGCCCGTTTTGGATTGTCGTCGCCGTCCCCGACGTGCACGTGGGCACGGCCGAGGCCTACGGGCTCGTGACGCCGAGGGACCGCGACCGCCCCGCCCTCGCCGACGTCGTGCGCTCGAACGATCTCGCGCGCTGGCGGGCCGAGCTCGCCAACGACTTCCAGGCGCCGGTCGAGGCGGCCCACCCCGCCATCGCCGCCGCGCGCCGCGCGCTCGTCGCGGGCGGGGCGGGGTACGCGTCGCTCTCGGGATCGGGGAGCGCCGTGTTCGGGGCGTTCGAGTCCGAGGCGGCGGCGCGAGCGGCGGCGCGCTCGGCGACGGGCTGCCGCGTGTGGGTGGAGGCGCGGGGC
>NZ_JAVRHT010000058.1:0-11342 GCF_031846415.1 Rubrivirga litoralis
ACCTGCTCTACCTGCTCTACCTGCTCTACCTGCTCTACCGCAGCGCCTCTTCGAGCGAGGTCGAGGCGTCGGTCGAGGCGTCGCGGTACTTGACCACGCATGGGGCCGAGAGCCCCAGCCCGTGCGCCCGGCCAAAGTCGGAGTCGACCGCCCGCGTGCCCGGCACGACGACGGCGCCGGCCGGGACCTCCAGCCCCAGCCCGCCCTCGGCGCGGAGGACCGTCTCGTTGACCAAGTCGTAGAGCCGCGTGGCCCGCGTCAGGATCACGCCGGCCGCGAGCACGGCCCGCTCGCGAACGACGGTCCCCTCGTAGACGCCGCAGCCGCCGCCGACGAACACGTCGTCCTCGACCACGACCGGCGCCGCGCCGATGGGTTCGAGCACCCCGCCCAGCTGGGCCGCGGCGCTCAGGTGGACCCGCTCGCCCACCTGGGCGCAGCTCCCCACGAGCGCGTGGCTGTCGACCATCGTCCCCGCCCCGACGTAGGCGCCCACGTTGACGTACATGGGCGGCATGCAGAC
This sequence comes from Rubrivirga litoralis, assembly GCF_031846415.1. Classification (NCBI taxonomy): domain Bacteria; kingdom Pseudomonadati; phylum Rhodothermota; class Rhodothermia; order Rhodothermales; family Rubricoccaceae; genus Rubrivirga; species Rubrivirga litoralis. Next base: position 524 of record NZ_JAVRHT010000058.1, read on the forward strand.
GGTCCCCGGCGCGAGGTACGCCCCGCGGCGGACGGTCGAGCCGCCGGGCACGATCCGCACGCCGGCGTCGGGGCCGAACGGGCGCGTGGGGTAGGTGTCCTTGTCGAAAAAGGCGAACGGCCCCTCGGACTGGTCCACGATCTCGCCCAGGCGGAAGCCGAGCAAGATGCCGCGCTTGACCCACCCGTTCGCGCGCCACACGCCGTCGCCGCCCCGCTCGGCGGACCGGACCTCGCCGGCTTCGAGGGCGTCCAGGAGCGCGTCGAACGCCTCGCGCGCGGCGGGCCGGTCGAGCGCGTCGGTCGGCTGGTCGGCGTGGTGGGTGATGTCGAGTTGGAGGTCGGTCACGGTCATCGGGGGGTCCGTAGGTCGGTGAGTCGGTGGGCGGGCCGCCCCGCCCTCGGTGCGGGCGGGGTGGATCCAGGGCGGAGCCGCACGGGCGGGGCGGGGCGGCGAGTCAGGCCGCCTGCGCCTCGCGGCCGGCGGCGACGAGCGGCGCGTAGGCGGCGAGCACGCGGCGGCGCGCGGCGTCGGTGAGCGGGGCGAGCGGGAGCCGGAGCGTCTCGGACATCCGCCCCATCTCCGCCAGGACGGCCTTGACGGGCGCGGGGTTGGACTCGAAAAAGCTCGCCCGCATCGCGTCCAAGAGCGCGTAGTGGAGCGCGCGCGCGCCGGCGACGTCATCGGCGAGCGCGCGGCGGACCATCTCCGAGATCGGCCCCGGCGCCGCGTTCGCGATCACCGAGATCAGCCCCGCCCCGCCCAGGCAGACGGTCGGGAACGCGAGGTCGTCGTCGCCCGAGTAGACGGCGACGCCGTCGGGCACGCCCGCGATCACGTCGGCGATCTGGCCCAGGTCGCCCGACGCCTCCTTGAGCCCGACCACGCTGGGGACCGCCTCGGTCACACGGAGCTGGGTCTCGGCCGTCAAGTTCGAGCCGGTCCGCCCGGGCACGTTATACAGGACGATCGGGCAGTCGGTCGCGTCGGCCACGGCCGCGACGTGGCCGAGCACGCCGTCCGGCGTCGGCTTGCTGTAGTACGGGCCGACGACGAGGAGCCCGTCGGCGCCGGCGTCGGCGGCCTCGCGCGAGTAGCGGGCGCTCTGGGCCGTGCTGTTCGTCCCCGTGCCGACGACGACCGGGACGCGGCCGGCCGTGTGCTCCAGGGCGATCTCGACCAGCCGCCGCCGCTCGTCGTCGGTGACCGTCGGGTTCTCGCCCGTCGTCCCCAGCACGACGAGCGCCTCGACGCCGCCGTACACCTCCCCGCCCGCGTCCGCGCTCCCCTGGATCTGGACGTCGATAAGGCGCCGGAACGCGTCCTCGTCGATCTCGCCGTCCGGCGCGAACGGCGTGACGAGGGCGGGGGCGGTGCCGCGAAAGACGGGCTGGCGGGTGGGACCCATGGTGGAGGGATGCGGGATGGAGGGATCGGAGGGATGGGCCGAACGCGGAGCGGGCCGCCGAGGCTCCAGGCGAACCGGAGGGCGGGGCGGGCACCCCCCGCCTTTCACCCATCGCTGCGCTCAGGGGCGAAAGGCTGTCCCCCTTATTCAAGGGGGACAATTCGCGCGACCGGGGGAGCGGCGGCGGGGCCGCTGCGACCAGAGCGCGAACGGGGGGTGCGGGCGGGGCGGACACGAGCGGGGCGGGCGCTGAGGGCGGGGCGGCTCCGCTCATCCCTCATCCCACGTCCCTCAATCCCTCCCCGATCATGTCGTCCAGCGTGAACAGGCCGCGGCGCCCGCGCACCCACTCCGCCGCGCGGACGGCGCCGACGGCGAACGCCCGCCGGCTCTTGGCCCGGTGCACCACCTCGATCTGGTCGACCGGGCTGTCCAGCGTGACGACGTGTTCGCCCAAGACCGCCCCCAGCCGCTGGCTCGTCACGTGGAGCGCCGTGGCGTCGATGGCCCCGTGCTGCGCCTCGGGCTCGACGTGCGTCTTGCGCGCGAGGCCCTCCAGGAGCACGTCGGCCAGGCGGAGCGCCGTCCCGCTCGGGCTGTCGACCTTGCCCGTGTGGTGGACCTCGTGGACGGCCGCGTCGTAGTCGTCGAGCCGGTCGAGGAGCGGGAGCAGGCCGCGCAGCGCGCGCTCGACGAGGGCGAGGCCGAGCGAGAAGTTGGGCGCCCAGATCAGCCCCGCCCCGCCCTCCTCGACCCAGGCGCGGACGCGGTCGAGGTGCTCCGTCCACCCCGTCGTGCCGACGACGGCGTCGGCGCCCCACGCCGCGTAGCGGTGGATGTGGTCGGGGGCGAGGGCGGGGAGGGAAAAGTCGACGACGACGTCGGCGCCGTTGAGGGCGTCGGCGTCGCGGGCGTCGAGGAGCGGGGCGGCCGCGTCGAACCGGGCGGCGATCTCGTGGCCGCGCTCGGCGGCGACGGCCTCGACAGCCTGGCCCATCCGGCCGGTTCCTACAAGGGCGATCGTCACGGTAGAGCGAGCAGCGTGCGGCGTGCAGCGTGCGGTTACGGACCTCGGCACCATGCACCGGGGCGCCGCATGATAGAGCCGACCACGCGCCCGGCCTCGTCCGCCCCAGCGAGAAGCCGGTCTCGGTCTTCGTCCGAAAGGTACCCACACGCGTGCGCCGTTCTCAGCCAGTGCCGCGTCTCTTCCAACTCTGCGTCGGCGTCCGATAGTTTGCTTACGGAGTGGGCGGGGTACGACCGCTTTCGCCACGCCTCCGCAATGTTGGCCCCTACGGAGCGTGACGAGCGGCGGACTTGGTCCGTAAGCGAGTACCGCTCCTCCTTCGGAAAGCTGCGCGTCACCTGGAAAACGTGTTGCTGCAGTCGGAACGCCGTCCGGTACGCGTTGAGGTCCGTCAGCGGAACGGAGGCCATCGTGTCGGTCCGGTGGTGCCACCGCTAGACGCCAAGCGAGCCCCGACACAACCCGCCCGCTGCTCGCCGAACGCTGCTCGCCGAACGCCGCCCTACCGCATCGCCTCCGCCGCGCGCACCACGTCCGCCAGGACGACGGCCGCCGTGACGTCGGCGCTCGCGCCGGGGCCGCGGAGGACAAGCGGGCGCGGGCCACCCCGCTCGGTCCAGACGGCGACGGCGATCTCGGCGCCCTGGAGGCCGGCGAACGGCGAGCCCGGGGCGACCGCCTCGACGCCGGCGCGGATCGAGCCGTCGGCGTCGAGGCGCGCGACGTACTGGAGCTCGCCGCCCCGCCCGGGCGCGTCGTCCGGTGCGCTGATTTCCGCCCCGCTCGCGGGTGGGCGGGGCGGGGCGGGGCGGTCCTGCCAGTCGGCGTCGGCCTCGGGGAGCCGGTCCCAGAACGCGGCCAGCGGCACGTCGGCGAGGGCCGGGGGCGCGAGGCCCTCGACGGCCACGTCGGCGGCGGCCACGTCCAGGCCCACCTCGCGGGCGAGCAGCGCCAGCTTGCGCGCCGCGTCGCGGCCCGAGAGGTCGTCGCGGACGTCGGGCTCGGTCAGCCCGGCGTCGCGGGCGGCGGCGACGGCGGCCGAGAACGCGGCCCCGTCGCGCATCCGGTTCATCACGAACGCGAGCGTCCCCGAGAGCACGCCCTCGACGCGGAGCACGCGGTCGCCCGTGCGCACGAGGTCGCGGAGGCGGGCGACGACGCCCAAGCCGGCCCCGACCGCCGCCTCGTAGAGGTACGGGGCCTCGGCGTCCCGCGCCGCGCGCTGGACCTCGCCCCATGCCGCCGCCGAGCGGCCCGCCGCCTCCTTGTTCGGCGTGACGACGGCCGCCCCGCCCGCGAGCCACGCCGCGTGGCGGGCGGCGACGTCGGCGCTCGGCGTCGCGTCGACGACCACGAGCCGCTCCAGGCGGGCCGCCGCGAGCCGGTCCGTCAGCGCGTCGAGCACGCCCGGAGCGGGCGGGGCGGCGGCGAGCGCGTCGAGCGCCTGGGCGGGGTGGAGGCCGTCGGGCTCCCACGCGAGCCGCCGGCTGTCGGCGACGCCGGCGAGGACGAGGTGGAGGCCGCCCGCGCGGAGCCGCTCGGACTCGGCGCCGAGAAGCGCGAGAACGCGCCGGCCCAGCGCGCCCGCCCCGACCACGACAACGTGGGCGCGGAGGCGGCGGAGCGCGAACGCCTCGTGGAGCGCGCCGACCGCGCGGGCCGCGTCGGCGTCGGCGACGACGGCCGAGATCGTGTGGTCGCCCCCGCCCTGGGCCACGGCGCGGACGGGCACGTGCGCCCGCGCGAGCGTGTGGAAAAAGCGCCCGGCCAAGCCCGTCGCCCCGTGCATCCCCGACCCGACCGCCGCGACGACCGCCCCGCCCCCTTCGGCGCGGACGCCGAAGACGTCGCCCCGCTCGACCTCGCGGGCGAGCGCGCGCGAGAGCAGGCGGACCGCCGCGTCGGCGTCGGCCTCGCGGACGGCCAGCCCGAAGCTGCCCTCGGCCGAGGCCTGGGCCACGAGCGAGACCGGCACGCCGCCGTCCGCGAGCGGGGCGAGCACGCGCCGGCCCAGGTCGGCCACGTCGAGCACGGCGGCGCCCTCGACGCGAACGAGCGCGGCGCCGCGGATCGCCGTCACGGCGCGGATCGAAGGCTCCGCACCGGGCGGGGCGGGGCCGACGCGCGTGCCCGGCGCCTCGGGCCGCAGCGTGTTCTTGATCTGGAGCGGGATGCCGGCCCGCACGAGCGGCCGCATCGTCCGTGGGTGGAGCACCTTGGCGCCGAAGTGGGCCAGCTCGGCGGCCTCGGCGTAGCTCAGGTGCTCCAGCGGGAACGCCTCGGGCACCACGCGGGGGTCGGCCGAGAGGACGCCGTCGACGTCGGTCCAGATCACGCAGGCCGCGGCGTCGAGGGCGCCGGCGAGGAGCGTCGCCGTGTAGTCGCTGCCCGAGCGCCCCAGCGTCGTCGTGACGCCGTCGGCGGTCGACCCGACGAACCCGGTCACGACGGCGACGGCGTCGGCGGGCACGGCGGCGAGAGCGGCGCGTGCGAGCCGCCGCGTCTCGGGGAGGTCCGGCGCCGCCTCGCCGAACGCGTCGTCGGTGCGGACGAACGCGGTCGCGTCGAGGGCGACCGCCGCGTGCCCGGCCGCCCGGAACGCGGCGGCGACGAGCGGGACGGCGGCCCGCTCGCCGGCCGACACGATGGCGTCGCGGAACCGGGGCGTGCACTCGCGGAGCAGGTACATGCCGTAGAGGAGCTCGCCGAGCTCGACGAACAGCGTATCGAGCGCGCGCCCCAGCGCGTCCCGCTCGGACTCGGGCGCGAGCGCGGCGAGCGCGTCGGCGTGCCGCGCGCGGAGGGCGGCCAGGATCTCGCGGTGCGCGCCGGTCCGCCCGACGGCCGCCTCGACGGCGTCGAGGAGCCGGTCGGTCACGCCCCCGAACGCCGACGTGACCACGACGCGCCGGCCCGCGCCCTCCCCACGCGGCCCCTCCCCCACCCCGCCCGCGACGATCTCGACCACGCGGCGGACGCGCTCGGGCGTGGCGACGGACGTGCCGCCAAACTTGTCGACGTGGACGGGGCGGTCGGGCACGGGCGAACCTGGAGGGCGGGGCGGACCCAAAGGACGACCCCGAGGGGCCAGCGGGCGGGGCGGCCCAAAGCTAGGCCGCCCCGCTCGGGGCGGGCGGGCGGGGCGGGGCGTCTTCGCCCGTGCTCCATTGACCGCGGCGGCGGCGGCTCCCTATCTTGGGCGCTCGCTGGTCCGCCGGCGACCCTCCGGGGCATTAGCTCAGTTGGTAGAGCGCTTCGCTGGCAGTGAAGAGGTCAACGGTTCGAATCCGTTATGCTCCACGTCCCGAACCGGCCCCGGCCTCGCGCCAGGGTCGGTTTTTTCGTGCGCGGGCGGGGCGGCGGGCGGTGGCTTGACGGGCGCGCGGGCGCCGGCTACCCTGCGGCTCCACCCCGCCCGCCCATGTCCACCACCGACTTCGAGCGGCGTGACGGCCTCGACGGCCTCACCTCCGCCCAGCTCGAGGCGCGCGCCTTCGGCCCCGAGCGGCGGTCGCTCCGCGGCCTCCTCCGGCGCCCGCCGCGCGTCCGCCCCGCCCGCTCGACGCCGGCGGCTCCTCGTCGGCGGCGCCCTCATCGCCCTGCTGGCCGGCGCGGGCGGGGCGGCGGCCTTGATCTACGGGGAGACGCCCGGGCACCACGCGCCCGTTGTCTACGACGCCCCGGGCACGCACGAGTGGATCGAGGACGGACACCCGCACCGAGAGGCCGACGACGAGGCGTGGGACGTCACGTTCGGCGAGGCGGACGACCTCGTCGACGACTAGCCGCCCCGCCCACCGGCGACGCCGCAGGACAACGCGCTGCGCGGGCGGGGCAGGGTGGCGCTAGAGCCGGGCCTGGAGGTCCACGCCCTGGCGGATGTCGGCCGGCGTCGGCGTGCGGCCCTGGGCCATGAGCAGGTGGAACGCCGCCGCGTCCTGGTCGCGGCCGACCGCGGCGACCGCGCGGACCGCCCCGCCCTCGACGTAGGCCGCGAGGAACTCGGCGTCGTCGAGCGAGCCGTCCACGACGACTTCGTCCCAGTCCTCGGCGTGGCCGACGTAGCGGAGGCTGAGCCCGAACTGGCCGGTCCAGAAGTAGGGGACGCCGTCGAACGGCGTGTCCGCGACCGTCGGGTCGCCCTCGGCCAGCATGTTCCGCGCCGCCGCGCGCCCATGCTGCTGGGCCAGCCGCCAGTGCTCGATGCGGACCGTTTTACCCAGCCGCGCGTCGGGGAACGCGGCCACGTCGCCGGCCGCGAAGAGGCCGGGCGCGAGGCGGAGCGCGGCGTCGGTGACGAGGCCGCCGTCGTCGCGGCGGAACGGGGCGCCGTCGAGGAAGCCCGTCGCCGGCGAGACGCCGACGCCCATCACGACCGCGTCGGCCGGGAGCGCCTCCCCGCCCACGACCACGCGGAGGCCGCCGGAGTCGGCCGCTTCGATGCGGTCCACTCCGGCGCCGAGCCGGAAGGCCACGCCCTTGGACTCAGCCGCCCGCTGGAACACGCGCCCGACGTCCGCGCCCATCGCCGACGCGAACGGGGCGTCGCTCTTGCCCACGACCGTCACGTCCACGCCGCGCGCGTTCAGGCTGGAGGCCGCCTCCATGCCGATAAACGACGCGCCGATGACGACGACGCGCTCCGCCCCGCCCGCCTGCTCGACCACGTCCTGCGCGTCGGCCCAGGAGCGGAGCAGGAGGACGCCGTCCAGGTCGGCGCCGTCGATGGGGAGCCGGCGCGGCGTGCCGCCCGTTGCGACGAGGCAGGCGTCGTACGTGACCGGCTCGCCCCCCTCGAACGAGACCTCGCGGGCGTCGGCGTCGAGGCCGGTGACGGTCCGATCGGTCCACACCTCGATCCCGTGCTTTTCGTAGAACGCCCCGTCGCGGAGCGGGAGCGCGCTCTCGGGAGCGTCGCCGGCGAGGTAGGCCTTCGACAGCTTGGTCCGGTCGTACGGCGCCCGCGTCTCCATCGTCACGAGCGCGAGCCGGCCGCGGTAGCCCTCGGTGCGGAGCGCCTCGGCGGCGGCCCCAGCGGCGGCCCCGGCGCCGAGGACGAGGAACAGGCGGTCGTCCTCGGTACGCGCGGCCATGCCCGGCGTCTCGCCGTCGCTCTCGCGGTAGGCCACGCCCTTCCCGTGCTCGTCGGCGTCGGCGGGCACGCGGACGAGCACGTCGTCGCCCTCGATCTTGACCTCGAACGTGCGGAGCGCGTCGAGCGCCGGCGGCTCGCAGAGCGCGCCCGAGGCCACGTCGAACGCGGCGTGGTGCCACGGGCACACGACGGTCGTCCCGGACAGGGCGCCCGTCGCGAGCGGGGCGCCGTAGTGCGTGCAGAACGCGGTGCAGGCGTGGAACCGGCCGTCGACGCGCGAGAGGAGCACGTCCGTGCCGTCGGCCGACACCTGGCGCATCTCGCCGTCGGCGAGGTCGGAGACGGAGGCGACGCGGACAAAGTCGGGCATGGGCGGACCCAGAGGGCGGGGCGGGGTGGCAGGGCGTCACGAGCGCCGCCGCGCGCGGTTCCTCGCCGCCCCGCCCCCACCGAGCGCCGGGCGGCGTGGACGGGCGGACTCGTCGGGCGGGGTGGCCGACGGGCGGGGCGGCGGTAGGTTTGCGCGGTCCCGCGGCACCCGAACCCGGGGGACGCGCCCGCCCTCCCCCTCCGCCCCGCCCGCCGTGCCCCGCCCCGCCCCCGACGTCCGCGCCCTCATCGACCGGATCGCCGACGCCCTCGGCGGCGAGGCCACGCCCGAGCGCGTCGAGCGCGTGGCGCGGGCGGTCCTGGAGGCGCCGGAGACGGCCGCGGCCCCGCCCCGCCCCGCCCCGAGCGCCGGGCGGGGCGGCTCCGAAAGCGCGGCGGCCGGCGGGGCGGGGCGGACGCGCGTCGTGGTGACGGCCTACGGGCGCGACACGCCGGGCATCCTCGCCGCCATCACGGCCGAGCTCGCGGCCTCGGGCGCCAACCTCCTCGACGTGTCGCAGAAGATCCTCCAGGGCTACTTCACCGTCGTCCTCGTGGCCGACCTCGACGCCGACGCCGACCTCGGCGCCGCCCGCGACCGCCTCCAGGCGCGCGGCGACGCCTTCGGCGCCCGCGTCCTCCTCCAGCACGAGGACCTCTTCCAGGCCATGCACCGGCCGTGAGCGGGGGGCACGAGGGATGGGGGATGCGGGATGAAGAGGGATGGGCCGAGCCTGGAGTCGGGCGTGTCGCGGAATCTGGCGTCAGGAGCTACGAAGACCTCCGAGTGTGGCAAGAGGGGATCTCGCTCTGCGAGCTCGTCTACGGCGCGACTCGCGCGTTCCCGAAAGACGAGCGGTTTGGGCTGACCTCTCAACTCTGCCGCGCTGCCGTTTCGATTCCATCGAACATTGCAGAGGGGTGGGGACGCGGGTCGACACAGGACTACGCCCGATTCCTCCGAATCGCTCGGGGGTCGCTCTACGAAGTCCGCACCCAACTCATTGTCGCGGAGCGGGTCGGCCTCCTCACGGCAGAAGGAGCCGCCCCGCTCCTCCAGCACATCGACCACGTTCGGAGGATGCTCCACGGCCTGATCCGGTCGCTCGGTGCCTGAGCCGCCTCCCCCCATCCCTCTATCCCTCCATGCCTGTATCCCTCCCCGAAGTTCTCGAAACCGTCCGCATGACGGAGGCGGACGCGTTCGACATCCGCACCGTCACGCTGGGCATCAGCCTCCGGGGGTGCCAGAGCCGGGACGCCGCCTCGACGCGGCAGAACGTCTACGACCGCGTCACGCAGACGGCCGAGCACCACGTGGCCGCGGCCGAGGAGGTCGAGCGGACGTACGGCGTCCGTATCGCCAACAAGCGCGTCTCGATCACGCCGGCCGCGCTCGTCGCCGACGGGTTCTCGCCCGAGGAGTTCGTGGAGCTCGCGCACACGCTGGACCGGGCCGCGGCCGAGGTCGGCGTCGACTACCTGGCCGGCTTCAGCGCGCTCGTCGAGAAGGGCACGACGCCCGGCGACGCGGCGCTTATCGAGGCGCTCCCCGAAGCGCTCGCGACCACGGACCGCGTGTGCGGGTCGGTCGCCTGCGGGAGCACGAAGGCCGGCATCAACGCCGACGCCGTGCTCGCCGTCGCCCGCGCCATCAAGGGCATGGCCGCGCGGACGGCCGACCGCGACTCGATCGGCTGCGCCAAGTTCGTCGCCTTCTGCAACGCAGTCGGCGACAACCCCTTCGTGGCCGGCGCCTTCCACGGGCCGAGCGAGCCCGGGAGCGCGCTCAACGTCGGCATCTCCGGCCCGGGCGTCGTGCTCCGCGCCGTCGAGGCGCTGGGGCCGGACGCCGACTTCGGCGCCGTCACGGACGCGATCAAGACGATGGCGTTCAAGATCACGCGCGCCGGCGAGCTCATCGGCCGCCGCGTGGCCGAGCGCCTGGAGGACCGCGTGGGCACGCCCGTCCCGTTCGGCGTCGTCGACATCTCGCTCGCGCCGACGCCGGCCGACCGCGACTCGGTCGGCGACGTGCTCCGCGCGATGGGGCTCGGCGAGGTCGGCGCGCCCGGGACGACGGCGGCGCTCGCCATGCTCAACGAGGCCGTCAAGCGCGGCGGGCTCATGGCGGCCCGCCACGTGGGCGGCCTGAGCGGGGCGTTCATGCCGGTGTCGGAGGACCAGGCCATGATCGAGGCCGCAGCCTCGGGCGCCCTCTCGCTCGCCAAGCTCGAGGCCATGAGCGCGATCTGCTCGGTCGGCCTCGACATGGTCGCCGTCCCCGGCGACACGTCGGCCGAGACCATCGCGGGCATCCTGTTCGACGAGTTCGCGATCGGCATGGTCAACGACAAGACGACGGCCGTGCGGCTGCTGCCGGTCGCCGGCAAGGGCGTCGGCGAGTGGGCCGACTACGGCGGGCTCCTCGGCCGGGCGCCGATCATGCCCGTCTCCGACGTCTCGAACGCCGTGTTCGCCCGGCGCGGCGGCCGCATCCCGGCGCCCATCCGCAGCCTGACCAACTGAGCCGCCCCGCCCAGACGTGAGCGGGCAGCGGGCAGCGGGCAGCGGGCAGCGGAGGTGCTCCACCCCGCCCGCGCCGGGGCGGCCGACGTAGCGGCGTTGCGTGCAACGCCGCCGGGCACCAGCCTCTGGGCAGAGCGGATTCGTAGGGCACCACGCGTGGTGTCCGCAATCGCCCGACGAACTCACCGCGCCACGGGCGGGGCGGCTACGGGCGGCGGCGTCCAGAACCGCCCCGCCCTTTGGGTCTGCCCGCCCTGGACACGACGAGTCGTGTCCCTACGGCTGCCCGTCGTTGGGCGGGGCGGTAGGGGGCGGGGCGGCATCTTTCTCAGACCGCCCCGCCCGCGTCGTCCACCACCCCGCCCTTTGGGTCCGCCCTTTGGGTCCG
>NZ_JAVRHT010000059.1:0-8922 GCF_031846415.1 Rubrivirga litoralis
TGACACCCCTGGCAACTATACTATCTCATCATCGTTTCAAACTAATGGGCGTTCAGTGTCATACCAGTGGTACGTCGATCAAACTGCTATCAGTGGCGCTAACTCTGTTACATATAACGTGACCATTGCTCCCGAGTACAACAATCAAAGGGTTGTGACTTACAGCTTAAGAGTGACCGATACCATGTACGGCCATACTGCCTCAGCCAGCCATGCCGTACTGGTTAGAGCTAGCAATAGCCCTCCAGGCTGTGAGACCCAATTTATGTGCTAGTAGTCGACTGGCAGGATGAAGGACCGTCCGACTGCTTTATGCGGTGAGCCTTGCTGATGAGGCTCGTCGTGATGGGCTAGCTCTCAGGGGCGGCTTTACGCGCCATAGGGGGGGTTATCGCAAGTATCGGCGCGCGGCGACCCCTCTAGGAGTCTGGAATCGGCGTTGGTGTCGGGAGACGCCGCTTAGGAACTGAGGCTATAGAGGCGCCGCGCCTAAATCTACCCGAGACCGAGGCTCCGGGCACCGGCCGATAACGCTCGCGCTACGCCGTGGCCGAGCGCCGGTCGAGATCGAGGAGCGCCCCGGGGTGCCGCGCGGCCACCCGGAGGAGCTGGCTCGCCGGCCCGCGTGGCGCCCGCCGCCCTTGATCCCAGTTCCGCACAGTCGCCACGGACACGCCGAGGAGCGCGGCCATCCCCTCCTGCGACTGCCTCAGGCCGTCTCGGACGGCGTGGGAGTCGGCCGGGTCGACCTCGAGGCAGACGTCGGCGAGCCGCCAGGTGGTCTCCCCACGCTCCCGGACCTCGATGAGGACCGGGCCGTCGTAGACCCGCTCGACGGCCGGGGCGCGCTCGCCGCGCTCGATGGCGACCATCTCAGCCGCGGCGGCGAGGAGCCGCCCACCTGGGGTGTCCGGGTACGTCTCCATATCGGGGCTGTCGGTCATGGGGCCTACGGCTGGTGGAGGGGGTCCTAAAGTGGATCCTAGTCGAGGACGTCAGTGAGTTTGCGGAGGGCGTCTTCCTCAGCCCGTGAGAGCGTGTCCTTCTCGTTCTTGGCGTAGACATCGGCGAGGTAGACCCGGCCGGAGGCGGCGCGGTAGAGGTAGATCACGCGGACGCCGCCGCTCTTGCCCCGGCCGCGGTCAGCCCACCGGACCTTCCGCCACCCGCCGGTCCGCTTCATGACGGCGCCGGCGTCGGGCCGCTCGATGAGGTGGAGTTGGAGGAGCCGGTAGGCCTCGTCGGAGAGTCGGCCCGGGAGCCGGGCGGTGAACGGACGGAGCTCGATGAACGAGAGCATGGAGGAGGGGAGTGCCCCCCAAGGTACGCCAACGGCGCACCTACCATCAAAGGAGATGTCCCGCAAACGGGCTAGACGGGCCGGGAGCTGTGCGAGAGCCAACGGTCCCCGACGTTCGCCGAAGGCTGAGCCGGAGGAGCGGCAGCACTTTGACCTAATCCTGAGCGTCCACCCGGATGGTAGATTGGTAGCACGCTACCGTTATAGTTTGGTATATTGGTAGAACGCTACCATCTTACCGGATGCATACCATCGCTGTCGCGAACCAGAAGGGGGGGGTCGGAAAGACCACTACAGCCGTCCACCTCTCGGCTGCGCTCGCCCTCCAAGGTCACCGTGTCGTTCTCATCGACCTCGACGCTCAGGCCAACGCGACGAGTTGGCTCGGGGTCGAAGGTGGCCGAAGCCTTTACGAGTGGTTCGGGGCTGGTGGGGAGACTCCGTTCGTTGACGTCGTCCAGCCGACTCCTTGGGACAGACTTGCGTTGGCGCCATCGAGTCAGTGGCTCCACGGGATCGACCGCGTGATCAAAGACGAAGTCGTTCCCCAGACGATGGTTCGGAAGGCTCTCAGCCAACTCCAGTTCGACTCCTACGACTTCGCCGTGCTCGACACGGCCCCCGGGCTCGGGATCCTTACAGTCAACGCCCTCGCCGCGGCTGACTCCGTCCTCACCCCTGTGGCCGCTCACGTCATGAACCTCGCCGGGCTCGCCCAACTGCTCCAGACGGTGGAGAAGGTGAAGGAGGGCCTCAACCCCGGGCTCCAGCCCGTCCGTGTCCTGGCTTGCCGGGTAGATGCCCGTACGAACCACTCACGAGAAGTCCAAAAGGAGCTCCGGGACAGGTTCGGGGGCAACTGCCTGAAGACGTACGTCCGTGAGAACGTGTCGATCGCCGAAGCTTACAGCCATGCCGAGCCCGTGTTCGATTACGCCCCGCGGTCGACGGGGGCTGAGGATTATTACCAGGTTGCCGAGGAGGTCGCCGAGACCCTTACGAAGAAGACCCGGAAGCGATGAGCAGCAGAACATCTACCCCCAAGCGCCGGACGATCGGCTTGAACAACCCTCTCAACGGGCTCGACGATGATCCCCTTGGGTTCATCCCAAGCTCAGCTCCTGAGTCGAAGCCACCCAGGCCAGAGTCTGAGACCGAGACCAGACCACCGGAGCCGCCTGCGCTCAAGCAGATCTCCGTCCGCGTCCCACTCGACCTCTACCGACGGTTGAAGGTGTCCGTTGCCCAGAGCGGGCGGAGCCAGCAGGACTACCTCATAGGGGTTATCAGCCGTCACATTGATGCCGACGGGTGATTGGTCTGTCGGACCAAACCGCTAGGCATCGCTCCTACAGGCTCCAGCTTCGCCTCTGTTGCGTTCGGCTGTCAAATGTGACGGCGGGTACCCCTAGCTCTTTTGCTTGCGTCACAGAGGCTGTGAGAGCGTCGTCAGTTCTCATGGGTCGGCGTCAGCTTGGGGTTCCCGGTCGGTCGACGCATGGACAGCGGGACACCGCCTCGGTGAACCCGTCGGAGAGGGTGGCCACTATCCATCCCTCTCCGTGGCAGTCCGCGCAGTCGTGGGCTGCCTTCCCCTTCAAGCCTTTGTCCACTGGGGGCCGCTCCCTTCTTAATTCCTTCTTAGGGTCTATATAGGACAGATCGGCCGAAGTGGTTACCTGAGGTAACTGGTACTGGTTACCTGAGGTAACTAGCTGATCCGAGTTATCCACACTCCTCAACCGGTCCGAGGCGAGCACCTGAAGACCCGTCATCGAGTTAGGGACGAGGGCGTAGGCGTAGCTCTGCCCCACCCTTTTGCGGACGAGGAGGTCCAAGGCGACGAGCCTCTTGACGATGCCCGCGATCCCCTTCCGAGTTAAACCCGTCCCCGTCTCGAAGTCGGAGTACGAAAGCTCCTCCCAGAGCCGGCGCCAGCTCACCGTGCGGTCCGCGACGAACAGCAAGATGAGGAGGTCTCCAGGAGTGAGATCTCCGGCCGCTACCATCTTGAGGTAACGGCGGGAAAACCGGCTGAACGGCTCTCGGAGGAGAAGTTTAACAGGGTCAGTCATGGCCGGGGCGGTGTAAGGCCGGGTACCGGCGGAAGGTAGGGCGGGGGGCGCCGGCGGCGGGCTGGGTCTCACGGTCGGCGTCGTGGGGGCGGGGCGGGTTCGACCAGGCATCGTAGGCAAGGGGGGCTCACAGACGAAAGGCGCCAAACCCACCCTGGAGAGGACACCGCTCCCACAAAAAAGCGGTCGGCTCCGCCTGAGGGGCTCCAAACACCGCCTCCTTTACCAATAACGGACCATGCGGCCCGGACGCTCACCGCCCGAGGTCGTACCCCCGCTCCAGGTCCACCTTCACCGCCCGCTCGACCGCCTTCAGCGCCCCCGGCATCGCCCGCCCCAAGACCGCCCGGTCCGCCCCCGTCACCCCCCGCCCCAGCGCCCCCAGCCGCTCCCCGAGCTCCCGCTCCCCCGGCCGGCCCCGGAGCGGGGCCACCACCCGCCCGTGGGCCGCCTGCGCCTCCCGGAGCGCCCGGGGGTCCCGCTCCTTCGCCTCCTCGAACGACCGCCACTCCCCGAGGTAGGCGCCCCCCGCCTCGGCCGCCCGCCCCGCCGCCGCCCGCGCCCCGTCTGTCCGCCGCTCGACTGAGAGCCCCCCCCCACTTCCGATGCTCCGTCTCCCGGAGCGCCCCGAACCGCTCTGGCCGCTGCGCCAGCTCCCCGACCGCCCGCCGGTCCCCCTCCTTCGCCACCAGCCTCAGGAACAGGCGCTCGGCCCCGGCCGGGTCCCGGTACGCCGCCGTCAGCCCGTCCCGGAACGCGTTCCGAGCCGCGGCCACGGCGTACCGCCGCTCCTGGTGCCCCCACACCGTCCGCTGCAACCGCTCGATCCGGCCCTGCGACGCCCGGACCCCCACCCACAGCGCCCTCACCGCCTCGGCCTCCCGGTGCGTCCTCAGCGCCGCCTCCCCGTGCGGCGAGAGCCCGGACGGCACCGGCCCCGTCCGCGCCTCGACCCGCCCCCGGTGCTCCCGCCACCCCTCCCCAAACCGCTTCTCCAGTTGGCCCCGCCCGCCCTCCCGGGCCACAGCCGACGCCTTCACCTCCCGGCCCCGTTCGTCCCGGACCACGAGCCCACGCCCCTTCGCCCGAAGCACGTACCCCTCCTTCGCGAGTCGGCCCTCCAGGTCGTCCCACCCTTTCGCCTCCCGGAACTCCCACCGGAGCGCCGACCGCGCCGCCTCCAGCGGCGGGCGCTCCCCCATCCGCTCGGCCTCCCGCATCGCCGCCCGCTGCGCGCCCCGTAAGAGACCCCTCGGCGGCCGCGCCTGCCCCTCCAGCCGCCCAAGCTGGCCCGGCACCTCCCTCAGGCCCCGCGCGCGCTCCTGGACGCGGAGCGACCGCTCCAGCTTGACCCGGTCCTGCCAGCGGTCCCACGCCCTCCCGGTCTCCGGGTGGACCCGGTTCACCCTGAGGTGCATGTGGGGGTGCTTCTTGTCGCCGTGGGCCACGACGACCACCTGGTGCTCGCTCAGACCGAGGTCCCGGAGCGTGTCCCCGGCCACGCCCAGCATGACCCGGCGGGCCTCCGGGTCGCCCACGCCGCCGGGCAGGTCCCGCCGGTCGAACGAGATCGAGACGTGGTAGCAAGGCTCCGTGCACCGGGGGTTCTGGGCCGCCGTCGCCTCCATGACCCGGACGGCCCGGCCGACCGGGACCGACCCGTCGACGTCGCGGACGACGCCGGCGCTCTCGACCCACGCCACTCGGTCCTCGGCCGGGACGTCGCCCTTGCCGCGCTCGAGGTACGACCCCAAAGCGCCGAAGCTGGCCCCGCTCGACGTCGAGGCGATCACGGCTCCGCCCTCGCGAACGCGCCGCCGCTGTCCGCGCCGCCGACGTCGTCACCGTAGCCCGCCGGCCCGGCCACCCGGTCGAGCACGACGACGAGCTCCGCGAGCACGCCCTCGACCTCGGCCGCCGTCACCGTCCCTGGAGTCCCCACAGGGATCCCGACGGGAGCCGGGGTTCTTGTAGCGCCGGAACGGATCTGGGCGCTTTGGGCAGTCGAGCGCGCCCAACGGGGCATAGAGGCAGGTTCGCTGAGGGTGGGTTGTCAGGAAGGACTCCCTTCTTGACGGGGGCCTCCCCCCTGCCCTACGTCCTCAGATCGCCCTTCTCGGAGGCTTTGGGAGCCCAGCCTTCTTGATAAGGGGGCCAGCCGGCGGTTAGCGCCCAAATCTGTTCCAGTGCTACGCATTCTCCGAGCCGCCTCGCCGGCGGCAGCGCCCCCCGCCGCCGCGTGGTCCCGCCGGGCCTGGTGGAGGAGCCGGACGAGCTGGTTGAGGTTGACGCCCACCCGGTTCAGCGCCGTCACCGCGTCGGCTCGGACCCCGGCCGGCCTCGCCTGCGGCCGCCGCCGAAGCGTCGCCTCGCGGACGTACCGCGATGGGCTCACCTCGGCCTCCCCGGCCCAACGCTCGACGCGGCCCCACTCCTCGGGGCTGAACCTCACCGACCGGACCACGCTCTTCTCGACGGCCATGATCACGGGCGCCGCTACCGGCGCGGGGGGGCTCTCGGACTCGGGCTCCCGGCGTTGAGCGCTCGTCGCGAAACGCCCGCCGGCCTCCCCCAACCTACGACGCCGGACCCGGAGCGGGGCGGTCGGGATGTGTTACATCCACTTGCTCGCTCTGCCGCTTCTCCCG
This sequence comes from Rubrivirga litoralis, assembly GCF_031846415.1. Classification (NCBI taxonomy): domain Bacteria; kingdom Pseudomonadati; phylum Rhodothermota; class Rhodothermia; order Rhodothermales; family Rubricoccaceae; genus Rubrivirga; species Rubrivirga litoralis. The sequence continues at coordinate 6,024 of NZ_JAVRHT010000059.1, forward strand.
TCAAGGGTTGAACCGTCATACAGCTGATCAGAGGAGCACAATGTCGCTCCTTCTAATCAGGAACCCACCCCCCAGATCCCCGGCGAAATGCATAGACGGCACCATCCTCGTCGGCGATTGCACCCACCAGGAGATGGTCGCCGTCAAGCGCTACCGACTCTCCGAACAAGGAACCTGGACCGAGCCCGTCGGGCCAAAGCTCTACCTCCTGCTCCCACGCTCCTGACGCTCGGTGGACCCAGACAAACACCGACCCCCGGCCCTGAGCCCGACCGATTGCCCCCACGGCTACACGGTCCCCGCTCACGGCGATCGAACGGCCGTAGCTGTCGGCCGGCGTGAGGCTGGATGGGCGGAGTTCAGTTCCCGCTGCCCAGCCCCCTCCACTCTGCTCGAACACAAACGCCGACCCGCCCCCGACGGCCCCGTCGAGGCTGCGACCCTCCGCCGAGGCCGCGAGGATCGGTCCGTCAAGCGCGATCTTCGCGCCCATCCTGTCGTTCGTCCGGGGCGACGGTGGGGAGAGCGAGGCTGAGAGAGTCCACCCGGCCCCCGAGCGCTCGAACACGCGGACGACGCCAGCATCCCGGATTCCCTCGACCGTCTGCCCCGGGGACCCCACGGCGGCCCGGTCGCCGTCGAGCGCGAGACCTGACCCGAAGGACGACGGGCCACCGAGCCCCGTCCCCTTCTCGTACTCCGTCTCCTCGATCCGGGACGTCTCGGCCCACCCGGCCCCCGACCGCTCGTAGATCACGATGGCGGCGGGGCTGACCAGCTCTTCGGTGATTGGGACCGTCTCCGCGCTCGCCGAGGCCGCGACCCGACCACTGGAGACGGCGACAGACTCGGAGAAGGCACGAGGTGGCCCCTCCAGTTGGAGATCCGCGGTCCGAGTCCACACCCCGCCCGCGTGCTCGAACACGAACGCCCGGCCCGGGACATTCCGCGCCGCCACGCCGCTCACGAGCGCGCTGACGACGGCGACATCCCCGTCGATGTCGACGGCCTGCCCGAAGTAGGCATCGACCCCCCGATTGTCATTGGGAAGCCCGGGGGGGGGGCTAAGGCGGTCCTCCGTGCCCCACCCGTCCCCGCTGTGTAGGAGGACGAATGCGTCATCCGATCCGAAGGCGCCGACGACCGCGCGGTCGCCATCGAGGGCGACCGCAGCTCCGTATACCTGGCCACCGGAGTAGATCCTGCCGTTGCCATCGGAACTGCCGGACGTATCGCACCCAAAGGCAAGCAAGAGCAGGGTCAGGGTTAACCAGGTGGCGCGCAGAGACAAAATGGACAGATAGTTCATCATTTTGTTTATATTTGCTTTAGGGATAATCAAAGTGAAGATTTTATGTATCAAATATTCACAATTGACTACTAGGTCATTCAATATACTTATAATTCATAAAAATATCAAATGATGATCCATATCCGCTACTCACTGATAGCCGCTGTTTCCCTAGTTGGAATTGCCGGCTGTGACTCCGGCTCGCTCAGCCCTCCTCCTGATCTAGATGGTCCCGTGGGAACCACCGCGGCTCAGACAGCTAGCCTGGGAACGGCCGACGACGGACTCACGCGGTGGGCTCGAATGGGCGACGATGAACTGTGGAAGTATGTGGCCTCCATGGATAGTACCGTCCTTGTCGGACTCAAAGAGCCGGGGCGACGAGTAGCGCACTCTAAAGGCCGATTGAACCTTCCAAAGGGACTCTGGAATGGGCTTCGGCGCAAGATCGACGACCTAAACGTAGAGGTCGAGTACCTGAGCGACATCCAGCCCTTTGTACAGGTTCATCTGGCTGGCTCCCACGAGATCACTACTCTACGGCGGTCACCGGTCGTTGAATATGTTGAGCCGGCGTCGTTCCCTTTCGATAACTTCCTTTCGTCGGGACCTTCGGGAGGATGCTCGTCATCAAGTTCCGGTTCTAGCCCAGGTGGAGGCGACGGCATGTTGCTTGAGGGCGACATAGTTCCTTATTCGTTCTTAAGGCACAACGTTGATGATGCTTGGAAATTCTCCAACGGAGCAGGGGTAACTGTGGGAGTGGTAGACACAGGAACGAGCTATTCTCAGTCTCAACTCAACGGAAGTTTTGGAAGAGGTCCCGTATCACGGAATGTCACTCATGATTTCTCAGATGTGAACGGAGAGGCAGTCGGTGATGGGCTTCCACCATGGCACGACACTTGTGGTCATGGTACGAAGTCGTTGGGGCTTGCTACAGCACCCCGAGACGGCGAGAACATCGTTGGCGTCGCTTACGGTGCAAGTGCTTATGCTGTTCGAGGTGTTGATAAAGTTGTAGATGGATGGGGACAGTGGGGTGAGATCGTAGATGGCATTAATAAAGCCGCGACTCATTCGAAAATTATAAATATGGCCTTTGGATACTGGGACAGCAATACATCAGTTAAAAGGGAGATAGAACATTGGTATCTACAAGGTAGAATGTTCATCGGCGCTGCGGGTACTAGCGTACCAAACGAGAATGTAATATTTCCTGCCTACCTACCCGAAGTCACGGCAGTTACAGGAACTTTGGACGGCGTTACCCCATGCGATGACGGCATCAGCGATTGCAGCCATGATACTAGAGTCCAATTTATGGGTTATACTAACGGAATTACGACAGGTTCAGATGACGGACAAACATCTAGCTTCGGTGGTAGTTCAGGATCAACGGCACTTACAAGCGGTATAGCTGCGCTTATTTGGAGCAAATATCCCAGTCTAAGTAGAGATCAAGTTTTAGAACGCATGAGAAAGTCTACAAATAGATATGCTGAAAATAGGGGCAAAAGTTCAGAGATAGGCTGGGGGCTAATCAATGCCCGCTGTGCTGTAGGTGGAATTTGTGATGGCCGCGTTATGGGTCCATCGATCGTTGAC
>NZ_JAVRHT010000006.1:0-116108 GCF_031846415.1 Rubrivirga litoralis
GGTGGCGTGAGCGGGGCGGGGTGGGCACCTTGCTCTTCCCGCTCTTCCCGCTCTTCCCGCTCTTCCCGCTCTTCCCGCTCTCCTCTCCGATTTCCCCGACGCCTCGCTTGACGCCGGGCGCCCAGGGTTCACCTTAGGGGGTCCCGCTCCCTCCGCAGCCCGCCCCGCGCCCGTGCCGCTCCCCGCCCCCTTCGTCGAACGCCTCGAGCAGATCGTCCCCGCCGGCCGCTTCGACGCGGTCCTCGCCTCGTTCGAGGCGCCCGTCTCGACGGGCTTCCGCGTCAACACGCTCCTCGTGCCCGAGGACGAGACCGTCGAGGCGCTCCGCGGCGAGAGCGTCCCGGTCGAGGCCGTCGCCGGCGTGCCCGGCGCGTACGCCGTCCCGTCGGAGGGCCGCGCGGCGCTGCTCGCGTCGCGGCCCTACGCCGAGGGCCACGTCTACGTCCAGAACGTGTCGAGCCAGCTGCCGCCCCACGCGCTCGCCGCCCGCGAGGGCGACCGCGTCCTCGACCTGTGCGCGGCGCCGGGCTCGAAGACGGGCCAGCTCTCGGCGCTCGTCGGCGCCGAAGGCGAGGTGACGGCTGTCGAGAAGGTGCGGCCCCGGTTCTACAAGCTGAAGGCCAACGTCTACGCCCAGGGCGCGACGAACGTGCTCCCGTGGATGGGGAACGGGGCCGTCTACTGGCGCCGCGAGCCCGAGGCGTTCGACCGCGTGCTCGTCGACGCGCCGTGCTCGACCGAGGGCCGGTTCCGCACGCACGACCCGGAGACGACGGCGTACTGGAGCCCGCGCAAGGTGAAGGAGATGCGGTCGAAGCAGGTCAAGCTGCTGTGGGCCGGCATCCAGGCGCTCAAGCCCGGCGGCACGCTCGTCTACTCGACGTGCACGTTCTCGCCCGAGGAGAACGAGGGCGTCGTCGCCAAGGCGCTCCGCACGTTCGGCGATGCCATCGAGGTCGTCGACGCCGGCCTGCCGACGACCGGCCCGGTCGCGGCGCAGGCGGTCCCCGGGCTCACCGAGTGGCGCGGGCGGCCGTTCCCCGAGGCCGCCGCGAACACGCGGCGCGTGCTCCCGAACGGCCTGCTCGAAGGGTTCTTCGTGGCCCGGATCGCCAAGCACGCCTCGACGGTCGACCAGAACGGGCAGAACGGGCACAGCTAAGCCGCCCCGCCCGCACGCGCCGCGCTACCGTCCGAGCGGCGCCGCCCCGCCCCGCCCACGATTCCGCACGGGCGGGGCGGGGTCGAGCCGGTCCGCGTCGAGTCCGTCCAGGTCCAGGTTGATCCTATGGCCGATCCGGTCGGGGCGGGGCGGGGCGGTCTCGGCCGCGAGCGGGTCGTCGGTCGCCGTGACGATGGCTTCGAGGTGCTCGATCCGACGCTGGAGCCGCGCGAGGTCTTGGGGCGCCCCCGGCGGGAGGGCGCGGGCGTCGAGCGTCTCGTCGAGGAGCGTCCGCAGCCGGGCGTCGGTGGCTTCCTCTCCCATCAGCTCGCGCGTTCGGCGGTCGACCCACGCCTGGCCGGTGTGCGTCCCGAACACGCTCGCGGCGTGCTTCGTGAGCCCGAAGCCCCAGCCCAGGAGCGGCCAGAAAAACCACAGGTACCCCGGCGAGGTCAGCAGGTTGACCGTCACGAGCACGGCCATCGTGACGGCGAACTTGGCCAGGTGCGCGTAGAACGCCCGCTCTCTGCGGGCCTGCCGGCGGGCGTCGGTCTCGGCAAGGTCCGTGGGCATAGCGGGGTAGGCGGTGGCCGTGCGCGTACGGCCCGCCCCGCCCCCGAGGTTTCACCCCGCCCTCACACGGGCGACGTGGCGCCCGGCTCGGGCGGGGCGGCCTGGTAGCCCGGCCCGACGAGCACGCGGAGCGCAGCGGGGACCACCTCGAACGTGATCGGGTCGTTCGTCCTGAGCTCGCCGTCGACGTTGAACCACATGCCGGGCGTCGAGGTGACGGCCACGCGCTCGACCTGGTCAAACACGATGCCGTCGTCGTCGAGGTAGTCGCCGGCGGCGGCGCGCGCGAGGAGCCGGGCGACGTCGAGGCCGGTCCCGGACCGGACCAGGACCACGTCGAGGAGCCCGTCCTCGGGGCTCGCGCGCGGGGCCACGGGACGCCCGCCCCCGGCCGTCCGCCCGTTGGCGACGACGATGTTGAAGGCGTCGACGGTCTCGGCCGGGCCGCCGCCCCAGGTCACGTGCGTGCGGTAGCCGTCGAGGGCGGGGAGGGCCTTCACGCCGCCGACGAGGTAGGCCAGCGGCCCCCACGTCGCCTTGAGGTCGTCGGTCAGGATCTCGTCGACGGCCCCGCTGAACCCGCCGGCGCACGCGTTGACGGCGTACTGCGTCTGACCCTCCCCGTCGGGATGCGACACGCGGATCAGGTCGAGCGTCCGCGTGGGCGCGTGGCCGAGCGCCTCGACGGCGGCGCCGACCGGCTGTTTCAGCGGGAGCCCGAGCGTCCGCGCAAAGTCGTTGCCGGTGCCCAGCGGGAGCACGCCGAGGGCGGGGCGGTCCTCGGCCGAGCCGCCGGCCTCCATGAGCCCGTTCGCGACGAGGTGGATCGTCCCGTCGCCGCCGGCGGCGACGACCACGTCGTGCCCGGTGCGGGCGGCGTCGGCGGCGGCGGCGATCGTGTCGTCGGGGTTCTCGCAGGCCACGAGCTCGACGCCGCGGTACGTCCGCAGCGCGTCGACGTCGGCTCCGGGCGCGCTGCCGGCGTTCGAGTTGTAGAGGACGAGCATGGGGCGGGGTGGGGTGAAGCGGGTGAACGTCGCGGGCGCTCCGAGGTGCCGGCGCCCCGCCACCCCGCTCCGGGGGCGGGGCGGGTGACGGCCCTCTGGCACCGCCCCGCCCGACGTTGCGGGCATGACCCGCCGCTCCGCCGCCCCGCTCCAGACTGCGTCTCCCGAAGCCGCCTCACCCGCGCCCGGCCGCTTTTTTCTGTGCTCGTACTGGCCGCTCGTCAAGACGCTCGGCGGGCGCCGGGCCGTCGAGGCGTACGGGCTCCCGCCGTACGCGAACGGGATGAGCCGCCGCGAGCCCGACTTCGAGCACGCCCGCCCCGCCCTCACGTCGTCGAGCCGCGGCCGCGGGTTCGTCCCGCGCCTGTCCGTCGGCGACGCCGTCGTGTTCACGACGACGAAGGGGCGGTGGGGCGGGGGCGCCGGCGCGCACTGGCGGCTCGTCGCCGTGCTCGAGGTGACCGACCGCTTCGGGACGCACGCCGAGGCCGCCGCGTGGTACCAGGCCGCCGGCCTCCGCCCGCCCGGCAACCTCGTCGTCGACGGGAACCCGCCGCTGCCCGCCCCGCTCACGCTCCACCACGGCCGCGTCCACGACGGAGGGTGGGACGCCGTGTGCCGCGAGCGCGCGGCGGCGTGCGGCGTCGTCCTCGCCTGCCGGACCCGGCTCCTCGGCCTCTACGACCCGCCCGCCGTTACGCAGGACGACTGGCTCGCCGTGTTCGGCGGCGTGCCCAACACGCGGACGCCGCCCCAGATTTCCGAAGCCCAGTTCGACCGGCTCCTCGCGCTTACCGACGCGCGGCGGGCGGCGCCGGCTCGGCCGCCCCGCCCGGCGCGTCGGGCGGCGTAGCGGGCCGCTCAACGGGCCGCCCCGCTCCGTCCGCCGGCGGAGTGGCAGGGCGGGGCGGGGGCGCCCAGTCGGCGAACGACGGGCGCGGGGCGACCGGCCACGGGGACGGGGTGACGGGCGGGGTGGACGCGGCCATGACGGGCGGGGGGAACGGAGAGGAGGAATCGGGCGGGGCGGCGGGCGCGTCCATCAGCGGCGGCGCCCGTCGCGTTTCTGGGACGGCGGGAGAGCCGGCGGGAGCGGCCCGTAGCTTGACTCGCCCGCCTGCACGTCCCATGCCACGCCTCCCCGCCCTCGTGCTCCTCGCCCTGCTCGCCACCGGCGCCCGCGCCCAGACCGAGACGCTCGCCTACGACGGCGGGTGGACCGAGCGGGCCGCCGGCGAGGCGCTCGTCGCCCTCCCCGACGGCTACGACGCCGACCCCGAGGCGCGGTGGCCGCTCCTCCTGTTCCTCCACGGGGCCGGCGAGCGGGGCGACAGCCTCGCCGTCGTCGGCGTCCACGGGCCGCTCAAGGAGCGGCGGGCGGGGCGGGACCTCCCCTTTGTCGTCGTCGCGCCGCAGGTGCCCGAGGGCCAGCGGTGGACGACCGGCCGCGTGGTCGCGGCGCTCGACGACGCGCTCGACCGCTACCGCGTCGACGCCGACCGCGTCTACCTCACGGGCTTGTCGATGGGCGGGTACGGGACGTGGGAGGCCATCGAGAAGGTGCCCGAGCGGTTCGCGGCGGCCGTGCCCGTGTGCGGCGGCGGCAACCGGCTCGGCATCGGGGCCGCCCGCGACGTGCCGGTGTGGGCGTTTCATGGGGCCATGGACACGGTCGTGCCCATCGGCGCGTCGGTCGAGATGGTCCGCGCGCTCCGTGAGGCGGGCGGGGCGGTCCGGTTCACGGTCTACCCCGACGCCGGCCACGATGCGTGGACGGAGACCTACGCCAACCCGGCGGTTTACGAGTGGCTGTTGCAGCACCGGATCAGCGACCGGACGGGGCGGTAGGCCGAGCGGAGCAGGTCAGTGACGCCAGAACAAACCACCCCGCCCACGTTGCGGGGCGGGGCGGGCATTTACACCTGGAGCGAGTACCCCGCCATTATCATCGCCAGGAACGTGAAGAGCGACGCCGTCACGATAGTGTGAAGCCATTCCTGCTCGGAAACGACGAGCGACGCCGTCGCGAGGGCGAAGGCGAGCATGACCCACGGCGGCGGCCGCTCCCACGAGCCGTAGTTGAACCCGTAGTCCAGGGCGATGTGGACGAACAGCAGCGTCCAGAGGCCGAAAAATATCGCCGGTTGCCGACGTAGTACGCCAGCAGGTCCGGCTCGTTGGCGTCGGCGTCAGGCAGGGCCGCCGCGCACACGAGGACCAGCAGGAGCGGCGTGACGAGGTGGAACGCGAACCGCCAGAGCGAGCGGAACGTGTCGTAGCCGCCGATCTCAGTGAAGATCCACCAGTAGAGGACGACGAACAGGAACGTGAACGCGACCCACGCAGCCGGCAGCCCGTGCCACCGCCGCCCCGCCCGGATCGAGCGGTGCACGCTGAACACGAGGTCGGCGAGCCCGAGCCCGACGAGGATGCCGACGAACGGGAAGAGGACGGTGAGCCGATCCACAAGCAGGAGGGCGGACCCCAGAGGGCGGACTAAGGGGCGGGGCGGCCCGAGGATAGCGCCCGCCCCACCACCCCGCTCGTTGCGCCCGCCCCGCCCGTAGAGACGCCGCGGTGGAGCGTCTCCGCCCAGGCACGGCGCCGCCAAAGCGGCCGCCCCGCCCCCAGGTCTTCCCCGAGCGCGGCCGCCGAGGAAACCGCGGGCGGGGCGGGGCGGTGCCCGGAGCCTGCCGCCCCGCCCCGACGCATCCGGCCCCTATGCCCGAAGGCCCCGAAGTCCAGCGCGCCGCCGACCGCCTCCACGACGCCCTCGCCGGTCGCGAGATCCGCGCCATCGGCGCCCGGACGAAGGCGGCGAAGGCGTGGCTGGAGGAGCACCCCGACGCCTTCGTCGGCCGCCGCGTCGAGCGCGTGACGGCCCACGGCAAGCACCTCCTGGGCACCGTCGAGGGCGACCTCTTTTTCCACTCGCACTTCCTCATGTGGGGCCGGTGGCACGTCGTCGCCCCGGACGACCCGGCCGTCGAGACGCGCGACCGCCGCGAGCGCGGGCGGATCGTGACCGACGACGCGGCGGCGCTCCTCTACTCGGCGCCCCAGTTCGACGTCGGCCGCGGCGACCCGTACGACGTCCTCCCCGCCCTCCCGCGGCTCGGTCCCGACGTGCTCCCCGAGGGCGGGGCGCAGACCGCCGGGGCGGCCTTCGACGCCGACGAGTTCCTCCGCCGCCTGGCCCTCGACCCCGACCGGACGATCGGCGCCGCGCTCCTCGACCAGACCGTGGCCGCGGGCATCGGCAACTACCTCCGCGCCGAGATCCTCTACGCGTGCCGCATGGACCCGTGGCGGCTCGTGGGCGAGCTCGACGACGCCGAGCGCGCGTGCCTCGTGCTCGAGGTGCCCCGTCTGTGCCGGCTGGCCTACGAGCGGGGCGGCCAGACCGTCCCCGACGCCGCTCGCGAGCGGCAGGCGGCTGACCGCGACCTCCGCTACTCGCCGCACGCCCACGCCTGGAACACGCGGCACTGGGTGTTCCGCCGGACGAACCTCCCGTGCCTGACGTGCGACGACTACGTCCGCCAAAAGCACCAGCTCACGCGCGAGTGGACGGACGACGAGACGGGCGAGACGGTCGAGAAAAAGCGGATCATCTACTTTTGCCCGACCTGCCAGGGCACGCGCCTCGCGCTCAAGCCGCCCCGCCCGCACAAGGACCGCCGGCCGCCGGATTCGGAGTGGGCCGCGCCCGACGAGGAGACCGACCCCGAGGGCATCGATGCCTGACCGCCCCGCCCCGCCCGCCGCGTTCGGCGCCTTCGCCCAGGCGCTCGGCGACGTCGCCGAGCTCTCCGGCCGCAACGACAAGGCCGACCGGCTCGGCGCGCTCCTCGCCGACCTCGACGACGACGACCTCGCGCGCGCCGCGCGGTGGGCCGCCGGCCGCGTGTTCCCGCTGAGCGACCAGCGGACCGTCAGCGTCGGGTTCGCCGCGATCCGCAAGGCCGTCGCCGCCGCGAGCGGGGCGGACGACGACGCGCTCCAGGCCGCGCTCGTCCGCCTGGGCGACCCGGGCGACGTGGCCGCCGAGGCGCTCGCCGAGCACGCCGCCCCGCCCGAGCCGCTGACGCTGGGCGGGGCGGAGGCGTTTTTCGAGGGGCTCGCCGGCACCCGCGGGTCGGGCGCCAAGACCGAGGCCGTGGCCGACGTGCTCGGGCGCGTCGGGCCGGAGGAGGCCCGCTACCTCGTGAAGCTGCTCGCCGGCGACCTCCGCATCGGGATGCTGGAGGGCGGGGTGGAGAACGCGCTCGCGCGGCTGTACGAGCGCGACCTCGGCGCCGTCAAGCGCGCCAACATGCTCACGGGCGACGTCGGCGAGACGGCGGTCCTCGCGCGGCACGACCGGCTGGGCACGGCGGCCCTGCGGCTGTTCCACCCGATCAAGTTCATGCTCGCGACCGCCGCCGAGGAGACCGACGAGCGGACGCTGGCCGAGGAGGTCGCCCGCCAGATCGCACCGCCCTTCGCTGTCGAGGACAAGTTCGACGGCATCCGCGCGCAGGCCCACGTCGAGCCCGAGGCGCAGGCCGAGGCCGCCGACGCGCCCGGCGTGGACCGCCCCGCCCTCCACGGCGAGGTCGTGGACGCGGGCGGGGCGGCGGTCCGCGTCGCCCTCTTTTCGCGGACGCTCGACGCCGTCACGCGCTCGTTCCCCGACCTGACGGCCGCCCTCGCCGCCCTCGCCGCGGACGTGCCGGGCGGCCTCGTCCTGGACGGCGAGGTCGTGCCGCTGGGCGAGGGCGGCCGGCTCGCGCCGTTCCAGACGTTGCAGAAGCGGCTCGGGCGCAAGCGGGTGCCGCAGGCGCTTCGGGACGAGGCGCCCGTGGGCTACGTGGTCTACGACGTGCTCGCGTGGGACGGCGAGCCCGTCCTCGATCGGGGCTACCGCGAGCGCCAGGCCCTCCTCGACCGGCTCGGGCTCGGCGCGGGCGGGGCGGTCCGCCGCTCGGCCGTCCAGACGGTCGAGGACCCGGACACGCTGGACGAGCGGTTCGACGCGGCGCGGGCGCGCGGCAACGAGGGGCTCATGGTGAAGGCGCTCGACGCGCCGTACGTGCCGGGCCGGCGCGGGCGCGACTGGCTCAAGGTCAAAAAGGCGCTGGCCACGCTCGACGTCGTCGTCACGGCCGTCGAGGTGGGGAGCGGCGGGCGGCGCCACCTGCTCTCCGACTTCACGTTCGCCGTCCGCCGGAGCGAGAGCGACGGCACGCTCCTCAATGTGGGCAAGGCGTACTCCGGCCTCACCGACGCCGAACTGGCCGCGCTGACCGAGTGGTTTAAGGCCCACACGCTCGAAACGTTCGCCCACGGCAAGGTGCGGACGGTCGAGCCCGAGGTCGTGGTCGAGGTCGCGTTCGACAACGTGCAGGTCTCGAAGCGGCATAAGGGCGGCTACGCGCTCCGCTTCCCGCGCATCGTCCGCCTGCGGGACGACAAGCCGGTCGGGGAGATCGACACGATCGAGACCGTCGCCGCGCTGGCGGGCGGGGCGGGGCGGTGAGTGGGAGCGGCGGTACTATCTCGCCTGCTTCCCCTGGTTGCGCCCGAAAACGTCGCCTCCGCGGGGGGGACGGCCCCGCCTCCGCCGCCGATGGTGGTGGGGCGGGAGGGCTGGGGAAGGTCCTCCCACTCGTCCCTCCGCGTCTCGTCTTGTCCGTACCGCCTCGTTGAACCGCCCCGGGTTTGCCGGAGTCGAGGAGCGACGGCTTGGGTTCAGCGCCAGGAGCGTCGGTCTCCCGTGGCGCCCTTTCCGATGGAAGGGGCGCCGCGAGTTCCGGGGCCGCGCCAAACGCGGAGGTCGTTGACGGGAGACGAATGCCTACATGCCCCGACCGCTGCCAGCGAAGCGACCGCCCCGTCTAGCGCGCTCCGGCCGACGCCATACCGCCTCGGGCCGCTCCGTCAGACAGCCTCTACAGTAGGCCGTCGCACTCGGCGGACGTGTGGCAGGTGGCGATGTCGTCGATCCGGATGAACGACGTGGTGCTCAGGTCCCACTTCGACGTGCCGCCACCGTTGAAGACCTGGATCAGCGCCTCGTCTATCGTGTGGTTGTTGTCCATCCACAGGATGTCGCCCCTGCTGGCCTTCGAGTTGCCAAACCCAGCCGGGTCGTCGTTCTCCTTCAGCCACACCTTGAGACGGCCGTCGTTATTGGCCTTGGTGTTCATGCCGACGTAGATCCGGACCACGTACTGTTTGCCAGCCGTGACGTCGAACCCGGTGTCCACGTACTCGCCGGTGCAGCTGAGCTGGCCCTTGTGGTAGATGTACGCGTAGAGGCGAGCCGTGTTGGGGCTCGACGTCCGGTCGCCGCGCCACATCATGCGCGCGCTCCAGCCCTTGCCGTCCCAGCCCGGATCGCCGCCGGTGTTGCCGTCGCCGCCCGCCATTCCGGGCAGCTTGCCACCGTTCGAGCCCTTGGGGGGCGGGGTGAAGTCGAACCCCGTCTCGAACTGGACACGGTACTGGATGTAGTAGCCGGAGCGCGGACGGATCGGCACGCGAATCTTGCCGCCGGTCCCATTGCCGTGGATACCGGGAGGGAGCCGGAAGCGGAGGGCGCCGTCGTGGACCTCCAAAAGGTTACCCCTGGAGGTCCAGTCGTTGCTGCGGGTCCACGAGAGGCCGGAGCCGAAGTCGCTCTCCGCGTCGCTCTCGCGGTACCGCTGGCCGTCGCTGTAGTCGTCGAAGTCGACGTAGAGCCGGCTCCCAGCGGCCGCCCCGAGAGCGCTGGCTGGGCGGGCGGGGCCGCACTCGGGGCGCTCGCCGGCCGCTGCGAGAGCGCTGGCCGAGGAGGCTGAGACGTCGGGAGCCGTCGTGTCGCACGACGTGAGGACGAACGCGGAGGCGAGCAGCGCCGAAGCGAGAAGCCGGAGGTTACCAGTAGAGCGCGTCATGAGAGCGAGAGGGGGGGACGGCACGTGGCACGCGGGAGAGTCAAGTTCCGCCCCAGGTCTCGGCGACAGACGCAGGACGTCGGATCTGGTCGAGGCGAGGGACCCGCCCTCGGTCGTGGTGACGGGCGGGGCTAGCGCTGGACGCGGCCGGACCCCGCCCCGCCCGCGAGCGCCTCGACCTCGGCCGCCGTCGAGAGGTTGAGGTCGCCGGGGATCGTCTGCTTCAGCGCGCTCGCGGCCACGGCGAAGTTCAACGCCTCCTCGGCGTCCGTCTTCGTGAGCAGCCCGTGGACGAGCCCGGCCGCGAACGAGTCGCCCCCGCCCACGCGGTCGACGAGCCGGAGGTCGTACCGGCGCGACCGCTTCGCCTCCGCGAGCGGGGCGGCCCGCCCCGCCCCGCCCAGGAGCATCGCGCTCCACCCGTTGTCGGACGCCGAGATCGATTCGCGGAGCGTGATGGCGACGGCGTCGAACCCGAAGTCGGCCTTGAGCTTCTCGGCGAGCTGGGCGTAGCCGGCCTCGTCGAGCTCGGCGTCCTCGGCCGCTTCGGCGCCCGAACCCTCCGTCGTCACGCCGAGCGAGCGGTCGGCGTCCTCCTCGTTGGCGATGCAGACGTCGACGTGCTCCATGAGCGGCCGCATCGTCGCCTGGGCCTCGTCCGTCGTCCACAGCTTCGAGCGGAAGTTGAGGTCGCACGAGACCGTCGCCCCGGCCGCCTTGGCGGCCCGGCACGCCCGCTCGACGGCCGCCTTCGGCTTGGCCCCGAGCGCCGGCGTGATCCCGGTCCAGTGGAACCAGTCGGCCCCGTCGAACGCGGCGTCCCAGTCGACCTCGTCCGGGTCCATCTCGCTCACCGCCGAGTGCGCTCGGTCGTAGACCACCTTCGACGGCCGCTGGCTCGCGCCGGTCTCCAAAAAGTAGATCCCCACCCGGTCCCCGCCGCGCACGACGAACCGCGTGTCGACGCCGAACCGGCGGAGCTGGTTGACCGCCGCCTGCCCGACCTCGTGCTCAGGGAGCTTGCACACGAACCGGGCGTCGTGGCCGAAGTGGGCGAGCGAGACGGCGACGTTGGCCTCCCCGCCCCCGTAGGTCGCGTCGAAGCGTTGGGCCTGGGTGATGCGGGTGAACCCCGGCGTCGAGAGCCGGAGCATGATCTCGCCAAACGTGACGACAGTAGACATAGGGACAGAGACAGAGAAGAGGGAAACAGAGGAACCGCCCCGCCCCCGCCTGCGCGGGGACATGCCCGGAGGCGGGGGCGGGGTGGTCAGGCGGCGTCGACGGAGGCGCGGAGGCGCTTGGCGTTGGCGGTCAGCCGCGCCCAGTCGCCGGCGGCCACGGCGTCGGTCTCGACGAGCGCCGACCCGGCCCCGACCGCGACGGCCCCGGCCCGGAGCCACTCGGACGCGTTGTCGAGCGAGACGCCGCCGGTCGGCATGAGCTTGAGGTGGGGGAGCGGGGCGAGCACGCCGCGGATGAACCCCGGCCCGAGCGCGCCGGCCGGGAACACCTTGGCCACGTCGGCCCCGGCCTCGGTCGCCTCGTAGATCTCGGTCGGCGTAAAGCACCCGGGCATGGCCGCGGCGTCGAGGTCGTGGGCCGCCTCGATCACCTCGCGCCGAAACACGGGGCTGACGACGTAGCGCGCCCCGGCCTCGATGGCCGCCCGCGCGGTCTCGGCGTCGGTCACCGACCCGGCGCCGACGAGGACCGACCCGCTCATGGCCTCGGTGACGGCCCGGATGCCCTCGATGGCGTTGGGGACCGTCATCGTGACCTCGAAGCAGACCACCCCGCCCACCTGGAGCGCCTGGGCGATCTGGACGAGCTTCTCGGGCTCGTCGGTGCGGACGACGGCGACGGCTCGGTCGCGCTCGATCCAGCGGACGACGTCGGCGCGCGTGGCGGCGGTGGGGCGGTCGGTGGCAGGGTTGATCGGCATATCGGTACGTCGGCGGGGCGGCCCCGCACGGTGGGCGGGGCGGAATGGCCGCGGGTTACGAGCGGGGCGGGGTGGCCGCGTCCCAGAGGCCGCGGAGGTAGGTGGCGCCGAGGGCGCGGTCGTAGAGGCCGTAGCCGGGGCGCACGTCGGAGTTGTCGCGCTCGGTCCAGATCTGGCGCCCGTGGTCGGGCCGGAGCGGACCGTCGAAGCCGGCGCTCTTGAGCGCGGCGACGACGGCGGCCAGGTCGACGTCGCCGTCGGGGTGGGGGGTCTCGGTAAAGTCCCGCCCCGCCCCGTCCGCCCCGCCCGGCGTGGGGACGTGGGCGACGTTGCGGAGGTGGGCAAAGTGGAGCCGGCCCCGCCCCGCCAGCCGCGCGGCGTCGGCGGCCAGCCCCGGCGCCTGCTGCGGGTCGGCGCCGAGCGAGCCGGTGCAGAACGTGACCCCGTTCGCCGGGCTGTCCACGAGGTCGCAGACGCGGCCGAAGGCGGCGGCGCTCGTGACCACGCGCGGCAACCCGAAAAGAGGCCACGGCGGATCGTCGGGGTGGATCGCGAGCTTGACGCCGGCCGCCTCGGCGGCGGGCACGGCCCGCTCCAGGAACCACCCGAGGTGGTCCCACATCCGCTCCGTGTCGACCTCGGCGTAGGCCGCGAACAGCCGGCGGAGGTCGTCGGGCGAGTGCGCGTCCATCCAGCCCGGAAGGCCGCCGGACGCCAGCGCCGTCTCGACCTCGGCCAACTCGCCCTCGAAGTAGGCCAGCGCTTCGGACCCGTCGGGGAGCGGGCGGTGGAGGTCCGTCCGCGTCCAGTCGAACACGGGCATAAAGTTGTAGCACACGACCGGCACGCCCGCCCCGCCCACGGCCTCGACCGACGCGCACCAGGCGTCGGCCAGTCGGTCGCGGTCGTCAGTCCCCAGCTTGACGCCCTCGGGGACCGGGATCGACTCGATGCAGGTCAGCGCGAGGCCGGCGTCCTCGACGCGCTCGCGGAGCGACGTCACGGCGTCGGCGGTCCACGCCACGCCGGGCGCGACGTCGTAGAGCGCGCTCACGATGCCCCCGACGCCCGGGATCTGGCGGATGGCGTCCAGCGTGACGGGGTCGGACTCGCCGTACCAGCGGAAAGAAAGGTTCATGTCTAAAAGCCCCCGTAGGCTGCGAATCCGCCGTCGATGGGGAGGACGGCGCCGGTGATAAAGCGGGCGGCGGGCGAGCACAGGAAGACGACGGCGCCGGCCACCTCGTCCGGCTCGCCAAAGCGGCCGGCCGGCGTGTGCGCGACGATGTCGGCCCCGCGCTCGGTGAGCGAGCCGTCGGCGTTGAGGAGGAGGTCGCGGTTCTGGTCAGCCACGAAAAAGCCCGGGGCGACCGCGTTGACGCGGACCCGGCCCTCGGTCTCTTTGGCGAGGTCGACGGCCATCCAGCGCGTGTACTGGTCCACGGCCGCCTTCGCCGTCGAGTAGCCGACGACGCGCGAGATCACGCGCGTGGACGTCATCGACGACACGTTGACGACTGCCCCGCCCCCGGGCTCGGTCACGTGCTCGGCGATCGCCTCGCCGAAGGTCTGGGTCGGGAGCACGGTCCCGAGCAGGTTGAGGTCGACCACGCCCCGCCAGGCCTCCGGGTCGAGGCGGAACGGGCTGTCGCCCGGCGCCAGCGTCGCGCCGGCCACGTTGCCGCCGGCCGTGTTCACGAGCGCGTCGACGCGGCCAAAGCGGTCGAGGACGGCGTCGCGGGCGCGCTCGAGGGCGTCGACCTCGAGCACGTTGGCCTCGACGCCGAGCGCCCGCTCGCCGGTCGGGTCCATCTCGCGCGCCGCGGCCTGCGCCTCGTCGGCGTCGAGCCCGAGGAGGACGACGCGGGCGCCGGCGGCGAGCAGGCCGCGCGACATCCCGCTGCCGAGCGTGCCGTAGCCGCCGGTCACGACGACGACGCGGTCGTCCAGGCGGAAGGAAGGGGAGGGCGGGGTGGGCATTCGGGGCGGGGTGGGGGAGGGGCGACGCGCGGGCAGGGCGGCGCTAGTAGCCGAGGAGAGACGGGAGCCAGAGCGACAACCCGGGGAACGCCGTCACGAGGGCGAGGGCGATGAGCATGGCGATAAACAGCGGGAGCAGCGGCCGGACCACGCGCGCGATCGTCGTCTCGGCCACGCCGACGCCCACGAACAGCACGCTCCCGACGGGCGGCGTGCACAGCCCGATGCACAGGTTGAGCACCATCACGATCCCGAAGTGGACCGGGTCCATCCCCAACTCGACCACGACCGGCAGGAAGATGGGCGTGAAGATGAGGATGGCCGGTGTCATGTCCATGAACACGCCGACGAACAGGAGCACGACGTTGATGATCAGGAACACGGCGATCGGGTTCTCGACGGCCGTGACCGCGCTGGCGATCGCCTGCGGCAGGTTCACGTAGGCCATGATCCACGACATCGCGATGCTCACCGCGATCAGGAGCAGGACAATCGCCGTCGTCGCCGTGGCGTCGAGCAGGATCTGGGGGAGGTCGCGGAGCGTGATGCCGCGGTAGGCGAACGCGAGCGCGCCGGCGTAGAGGACGGCCACGGCCGCCGCCTCGGTCGCCGTGAACACGCCGCCCACGATCCCGCCGATCACGACGACGAGCAGGAACAGGCTGGGCAGCGCCGCTACGAACCGGCGTACGATCTCGCCGAACGCCGACCACTCGCCGGTCGGGTAGCCGCGCCGCCACGCCGTGACGCCGGCCACGGCCATGAGCATCCCGCCCACGAGCAGGCCCGGCACGTAGCCGGCCAGGAAGAGCGCCGCGATCGACGCCCCTCCGCTCGCCAGTGAGTACACGATGAGCACGTTCGACGGCGGAATGATGAGCCCCGTTGTCGCGCTCGTGATGTTGACGGCGGCGGCAAAGTCGCGGTCGTAGCCCTCGTCCACCATGCGCGGCCCGACCGTCGCGCCGATGGCGGAGGCGGCGGCGACGGCGCTCCCCGAGATGGCGCCGAAGAGCATCGACGCGAGCACGTTCACGAACGCCAACCCGCCCGGGAGCGGGCCGAGGAGGGCTTTGGCGAAGTCGATGAGCCGGGCTGCGATCCCGCCCTGGTTCATGAGCTGGCCGGCCAGGATGAAGAACGGGATGGCGAGCAGCGTGAAGCTGTCGAGGCCCGTCGCCATCCGCTGGGCGACGGTCGTGAGCGCGGCCGTCGGGCCGATCGACAGCATCATGGTCGCGACCGTCGCCAGCCCGATCGCGAACGCCACGCGGACGCCGAGCGCGAGCAGCACCACGAACACGCCCACGAGCACGGCGATGGCCGTGCCGTCCGCAGCGAGGGCGGCCGACGCCTCGGGGGCGGCCTGGAGGAGCGCCCACGTCATCGGTCGTCCTCGCGGATGGGGAGCTCGGACCCCGGCGTCGCGTCGGGCCGGCTGGCGGCGGCGAACGCCTCCGCGCTCGACCCGTCCGGGTCGGGGCCACCCCGCCCGTGCCCGCGCAGCACGGCGACGTAGAGGCCGATGGCGTGGAGCGCGTAGAAGCCGATGACGGCGCCTGCGAGCGGGAGCACGGTGTAGACGGCGCCCAGCGACACGCCGAGTGCGGCCGAGCGCTGCCCCAGCAGCGTCGTCAGGCGAACGAGGTTGCCGCCGCCGTAGAGCATCACGCCGACGGCGAATGCCAAGACGCAGCCCTGGAGCACGACCCCGAGCGAGGCCCGCGCCTTTGGCCTCGCGTCGAGCGCGCGCGGGAGGAGGTCGATGGCGAGGTGCATCCGCTGGCCCACGGCGTAGGCCGCGCCGAGGAGGCCGAGCCAGACGAGGAGGAACCGGGCCAGCTCGTCGGTGAACCCGCTCGGGCTGCCCAAGACGAACCGGGTCACGACCTGCCACGTCACGTTGATCACGCTCGCGCCCATGAGCACGACGCAGGCCCACGCGAGCACGCGGTCGACGGTCCCTTTCAGACCGCCCGCGGTGGTGGCGCGGAGGAGGGGCGCGCTCACTCGGCCTCGGGGCTCGCGGGCGGGGCGGGGCGGGACTCGACGGCCTGGATCTCCTCGATGAGCGCGCGCGTCGGCGCGTCGACCTCGGTGAGCATGGCGGCGACGAGGTCGGAGAACGGGACCCGGTCCTCGGCGCTCATCTCGATCACCTCGGCCCCGGCCTCGCGGACGGCCGCGAGCGCCTCGGCCGTCGACGCGCGCCAGAGCCGCTCCTCCAGCCTCGCGCTGGCCTCGGCGGCCTCCTCGACCCACCGCTTTTCCTGCTCCGAGAGCTCGTCCCAGATGGGCGCCCCGATGACCAGCACGTCCGGGACCGCCGTGTGCTCGTTGAGCACGAAGTACGGGGCCACCTCGTAGTGCCGCGACAGGTGGTAGCTCGGCGGGTTGTTCTCGGCCCCGTCGACGACGCCCTGCTGGAGCGCCGTGTAGAGCTCGCCCCACGAGATCGGCGTCGGGCTCCCGCCCATCGCGCGGACCATCCGCATGGACGTCGGGCTCTCCTGCACGCGGATCTTGAGGCCCCGGAGGTCGTCTGGCGTCCGCACCGGCCGCTCGACGGTGTAGTAGCTCCGGGCGCCGGCGTCGTAGTAGGTGAGGCCGCGGAAGCGGAACGGCTCGGTCGAGTCGAGCACGTCGGCCCCGACGTCGCTGTGGAAGAACGCCAGCCGGTGGGCCTCGTCGCGGAACAGGTAGGGGAGCGAGAACACGGCGAACTCGGGCGCGAACCCTTCGAGCACGCTCGCCGACACCTTCGTCATCGCGAGCGACCCGATCTGGAGCAGCTCCAGGCACTCGCGCTCGCTCCCCAACTGGCCCGACGGGTAGATGGCGAGCTGGAGGCTCCCGCCGCTCGCAGAGTCGACGTGCGCGGCCATCGCCGTCATGGCGAGATGGACCGGGTGGTCCGTGCTCAGCCCATGGCCGAGCCGGAGCACGCGCGTGCCCTCCCCGCCCGTGGGCCCGGAGGCACACCCGCCGACGAGCGCGAGGAGGAGGACCCACCTCACGCGAGCACCCCGTCGGTGCGCGCGTGCGCCGCCCCGCCCGCTGTGGCGGGGGCGGGGCGGTCGAGCCGGTACGCCCGCCGTGGGAGGTCGTAGGCGAGCGCGCGGCCGACCTCACGGGCCTCGGACAGCCCGAGCTGGTGGCGGGCGACGAGCCGCCCGAGGTAGTGGGCGTCGACGCGCCGGGCAAGGTCGTGGCGGGCGGGGATCGAGCAGAACGCGCGCGTGTCGTCGTTGAACCCGGCCGTGTTGTAGAACCCGGCCGTCTCGGTCGTCCGCTCGCGGTAGCGGAGCATGCCCTCGACCGAGTCGTGGAACCACCATGCCGGCCCGAGGACGAGGCCCGGGTAGTAGCCGGCGAGCGGGGCGAGCTCGCGGGCGTAAGTGCTCTCGTCGAGCGTGAACGCGATCAGGCGGAACGGCGGCCGCCCCGCCCCGTCCGCGGCCGCCGTGTCGCGGTCCGTCCCGCCCGCGAACTCGGAGAGGAGCGGGCGGAGCGCGCGCGTGAACTCCGTGGCGACGGGGATGTCGGCGCCCTTGTCCGCGCCGAACCGCTCGAACAGGGGCCGGTCGTGGTTGCGGAGGGCGCCGACGTGGAGCTGCATCACGAGCCCGTCGTCGGCGCTCATCTCGGCGAACGCCATGAGCATGTGGGCCGTGAACGCCGCCTCGTCCTCGGCCGTCGCCGCCCCGCCCAGGGCGCGCGCGAAGACCGCGTCGCGCTCGGCCTCCGGGAGCCAGCCCGTCCGCGCCGTCTCGGCGCCGTGGTCCGTGGCGACGGCCCCGAGCGCGGCGAAGTCGGCGCGGCGCCGGCGGAGCGCGGCGGCGAACGAGTCGTAGTCCTCGATCGCCCCGCCCGCGAGTTCTCCAAGCCGCTGGACGTGGTCGGACCACCCCGCCCGCGCGATCTGGACGAGCGCGTCGGGCCGGAACGTCGGGATCACGCGGCGAGCGCCTGCGCTACCGTCGGCGGCGCCGTTGGGCGGGGTGGGGCGGTTCCAGTCGTCGGCATCGAGCGCCCGGTGGTGCTCCAGCGCGCTAGAGGCCGCGTCGGTCGTTGCGAGCGTCTCGATCCCGAACCGCTCGAACAGAACGCGCGGCCGGTACTCGGGCGAGGCCAGGCGCTCGGCGATTTGGTCGTAGATCCGGTCCGCCGTGTCGGCGCTCGGGGCGACTTCGACGCTGAACAGCTCGTGGAGCTCGTACTCCATCCACGCCCGCGTGGGCGTCCCGGCGAACGCGTGCCAGTGGGCGCAGAACAGGCGCCACACCTCGCGGGGGGCGACGTCAGCGCGCGAGCCGTCGGCGCGGGGGACGCCGAGCGCGTCGAGCGGGACGCCCTGGCTGTGGAGCATCCGGAACACGTAGTGGTCCGGCGTGATGAGGAGCTCGGCCGGCTCGGGGAACGGGCGGTCCTCGGCGAGCAGCGCCGGGTCGACGTGGCCGTGCGGGCTCACGATGGGGAGCCCGGCCGTCTCGTCGTAGACGGCGCGCGCGGCGTCCCGCTCCGCCCGATCAGGTGGGAAAAAGCGGTCGGGGTGGAGACGGAGGGCGTCAGCCACGGGTGGGGCGGCGGATGGGGACAACTTGACGGTTTCAACTTTCTGACATGACGCGCCGTCCTGTTCAATCTGGGAGCGGGGTGGCGGGCCAGGGCCACCGCAAGGGTAAGGACAGTCCAGAGGGAATACGAGCCCAGGCTTCAAAAAATCCCTTCCGAGGCCGCCCGTCTTTCCTTGACACGTCTCGGCCGCGCGTCTATCCTCCGATTGAAATCCGAGGCGACATCGTCCGGCTGATTCTCTCAAAACCTGAAACGTTCAAGCATGGCCAAGCGTGTGACCGTCCTCGACGTGGCCGAGGCCGCCGGCGTCTCCACGGGGACCGTCTCGGCGGTCATCAACGCCCGGAGCTCGGTCCGCGACACGACGCGGCAGCAGGTGATGGACGCGATCCGGGACCTCGAGTACCGCCTGCCGCGGTCCTCCCCGCTCGCGCGCCGCGCGTCCGAGGACGGGGCCGAGCGGCCGCGGAGCGTCGGCGTCATCATCAAGGAGGCCGACAACCCGTTCTACGCCGACGTGCTGCTCGGCGTCCGGGCCGCGTTGGAGGAGAGCGGGGCGCACCTCCTGCTCGGGACGTCGGAGGGCAGCTTCGAGGAGGAGGGCCGGCTGATCCAGGCGTTCCGCGAGCGCCACGCCGACGGCGTCATCGTGGCGCCGGTCCTGGACGAGCACGTCGACCTTTCGCACCTGTTCACGCTCCGGCGGACCGGGTTCCCCTTCGTCCTGCTCGGCGACGTCCACGGGCTCCAGGCCGCGAGCGTGACGGTCGACAACGTCAAGGCGTCGAAGGCGGCCGTGCGGCATCTGATCGAGGGCGGGCACGAGCGGATCGTTCACGTCTCGGGGCCGCAGTACTCGCAGCACAGCCGGGACCGCGTGGCCGGCGTCAAGGAGGCGTTCAGCGAGTCGCCGCTCCAGTTCCACGACGACGTCGTGGTCCCCGGCGGCGCGCGCCTGGAAGACGGCTACCGCGTGGCGCTCGACGTGTTCGGCGGCGACGCGGGGCGGGGCGGCGAGCGGCCCACGGCCATCACCTGCTTCAACGACCTCGTCGCGATGGGCGCGCTCCGGGCGCTCGCCGAGCTCGGCCTGAGCGTGCCCGGCGACGTCTCGGTCGTCGGCTACGACGACATCCAGATGGCGGCCTACCTCGCCACCCCGCTCACGACCGTCCGCGTGCCGACGCGCGAGATGGGCCGGCGCGCCGCCGCCCTCCTCGACCTCCAGCTTTCGTCGGACGCGCCCGCCCCGCCCGAGCGCGTGGTCCTCGACGCCGAGCTCGTCGAGCGGGCCTCGACCCGTTCTCTGTAGCCGCTCGTCCCGTTTCATTCGCCTGTTCGGTCTTCGGCGCTCGCGGCACGCCCGCATCGGTCGAGGCGGCGAGTGACCAGTAATCCGCGACGTTCTCCCTACCCCGCCCCTTCTGTGCCCACCTCCTACGAATCCCGCTACGCCGCCAGCCCCGACGCCGTCAAGGCGTACGACACCCAGCGCTTGAGGGACGAGTTCCTCATCCCGGACCTCATGACCGAGGGCGAGATCCGCCTGACGTACACGCACTACGACCGCTTTGTCGCGGGCGGGGCGGTCCCGACGGGCTCGGCCCTGACGCTCGAGGCCATCGACCCGCTCAAGGCGGACTTCTTCCTGGAGCGCCGCGAGCTCGGCGTCATCAACGTGGGCGGGGCGGGGACCGTCACGGTCGACGGCGAGGCCTACGCCATCGGCCACAAGGAGGCGCTCTACGTTGGGCGCGGCGCCCGCGACGTCTCGTTCGCCAGCGACGCCGCCGACCGCCCCGCCCGGTTCTACCTCAACTCGGCGCCGGCGCACGCGGCCTACCCGACGAAAAAGGTGACGGCCGACGACGCCGAGGTCGTCGAGGCCGGCGCGGCGGAGACGAGCAACAAGCGAACGATCCGCAAGCTCCTCGTGTCGAGCGTGGTCGACGTGTGCCAGCTCCAGATGGGGATGACCGAGCTGGCCTCGGGGAGCGTCTGGAACACGATGCCGGCCCACACCCACGACCGCCGGATGGAGGTCTACTTCTACTTCGACGTGGCCGAGGGCCAAGCCGTGTGCCACTTTATGGGGCCGCCGGACGAGACGCGCCACCTGTGGGTCCACGACCAGCAGGCCGTGATCTCGCCGCCGTGGTCGGTCCACGCCGGTGCCGGCACGGGCAGCTACACGTTCATCTGGGGCATGGCCGGCGAGAACCTGGACTACGGCGACATGGACGTCGTGGACGTCGCCGACCTCCGCTAGTGCGCCCGCCCCGCCCCGCCCTCCTGGTTGCCCTCGGGCTCTTCGTCGTCGCCTCCGCGTCGGCGCAGGGGGTGCGTGGGGACGGGCGGGGCGGGGTGGAGGCCGTCCGAGAGCGCGTCCGCGACGGCGACGCCGCGCTCCGGCCGGCGTACGAGCGCCTTCTGGCGGAGGCCGACGAGGCGGTCGGCACGGCGTTCGCCTCGATTTTGGACAAGGACGCGACGGCGCCGAGCGGGGACCCGCAGGACTACTACAGCCTGGCCCCCTACTGGTGGCCCGACCCAGACACGCCGGACGGGCTCCCCTACGTCCGCCGCGACGGCGAGCGGAACCCCGAGGCGCGGGCGCTCGATGACCGGGCGCTCTCGGCTGTCCTCGACGCGGTCCCGACGCTCGCGTGGGCGTGGTACTTCTCGGGCGACGACCGCTACGCCGCCAAGGCCGGCGACCTGCTCCGCCTCTGGTTCGTGGACCCCGCCACGCGGATGAACCCCAACCTCACGTATGCCCAGGGCATCCGGGGCCGGAGCGACGGGCGGAAGTTCGGGATCATCGAGACGTCGGAGATGCCTGAGGTCGTCGACGCTCTCGCCGTGCTCAAGACGGGTCCCGCCCTCTCGGCTGCCGACTGGGGCGGGGTCGACGCTTGGCTCGCCGACTATCTCGTCTGGCTCCGCACGAGCGAGCTTGGGATCGCGGAGTCGAACTGGCTCAACAACCACGCGACGGCCTACGACGCCCAGGTCGCGGCGATCGCGCTGTACCTAGGCCAGGACGAGACTGCCCGCGAGGTGCTGGCGGCGTTCCCCGCGCGCCGGATCGACCGCCAGATCGAGCCGGGTGGCATCCAGCCCCAGGAGGCCGCGCGGACGAAGTCGTTCGGGTACTCGGCCTCCAACCTCCTCCACGCCTTCAATGCCGCGGCGCTCGCGCCGCGCGTCGGCGTCGACCTGTTCGGTTACGAGTCGGTCGAGGGCCGGAGCCTGCGCCGCGCGCTCGACTACCTCGTCCCCGTCGTGGAGGGCCGAGACAACTGGGCGTTCCCCCAGCTCCCGAACGCCTGGGACGACGGCGAACGGCGGCTCGCCGCGCTCCTCCGCCGGGCGGCCCTTGCCTACGACGCGCCGGCCTACGAGGCCGCCCGCGAGCGGCT
Source organism: Rubrivirga litoralis (assembly GCF_031846415.1). NCBI lineage: Bacteria > Pseudomonadati > Rhodothermota > Rhodothermia > Rhodothermales > Rubricoccaceae > Rubrivirga > Rubrivirga litoralis. The sequence goes on from NZ_JAVRHT010000006.1 coordinate 21,588, forward strand.
CGACCCGGACCCGACTGCCCGCTACCACTTGCTGTTTCCCCACCCCGCCCGATGAGCACGACCCTCTTTGACCTGACCGGCACGCGCGCGCTCGTGACCGGCGCCACACACGGGCTCGGCATGGCCATGGCGCGCGGGCTCGGGCGGGCCGGCGCCACGCTGGTCATCAACGGGCACTCGTCGCAGGAGAAGATCGACCGGGCCGTCGAGAGCTACGGCGAGGACGGCATCGAGGCGCACGGCTACCTGTTCGACGTCACGAAATCCGACGAGGTCGAGGCCGCCGTCGAGCGGATCGAGTCCGAGGTCGGACCCATCGACATCCTGGTCAACAACGCGGCCGTGATCGACCGCGTCCCGCTCCTCGACATGAGCGTCGAGGCGTGGGAGAAGGTCGTCGGCACGGACCTCACGGGCGTGTTCGTGATGACGCAGCCCGTGGCCCGCCGGATGGTCGAGCGGGGCGGCGGCAAGGTCGTCAACATCTGCTCGATGATGAGCGAGCTCGGCCGCGACTCGGTCGGCGCCTACGCCGCCGCGAAGGGCGGGCTCAAGATGCTCACGCAGTCGATGGCGACCGAGTGGGGCCGCCACAACATCCAGGTCAACGGGATCGGGCCGGGCTACTTCGCCACGACCCAGACCGCCCCGCTCCGCGAGCCGGGCCACCCGTTCAACGAGTGGATCGTGAGCCGCACGCCGGCCGGCCGCTGGGGCGACCCGAGCGACTTGCAGGGCGCCGCCGTCTTTCTCGCCTCTGCCGCGAGCGACTTCGTGACCGGCCACGTCCTCTACGTCGACGGCGGCATCCTTGCCACGATCGGCCGCCCCCAAGACGCATGACGCTCCGCCCCGCCCCACTCCTCTTCGCTCTCACGTTGCTCCTCGCCGCCGCCCCGCCCGTCGCGGCGCAGGGCGGGGCGGCGCAGGTGTCCCTCCGCGTGGAAAATCCGGCCGCGACCGAGCGGCCGGACGAGATCGTAAGCGTCGACTGGGAGGCGTTGCAGCGCCGGCTCCCCGCGGCCCGCGCCGGGCGCGTCCGCGTGCTCGACGCCGAGGGCGGGGAGGCGCCGTCGCAAGTCCTCGATGACGACGGCGACGGGACGCCGGACGCGCTCCTGTTTCTCGCCCCCTTCTGGCCCGGCCAGGCGCGCACGTTCACGGTCGAGGCCGCCCCGCCCGCGCCCGTCGAGGCGCGCGCGCACGTCCTGCGCGACGCCCGGCGCGACGACCTCGCCTGGGAAAACGACCGCGTCGCCTTCCGCACGTACGGCGCCGGCCTGAGCGCGCTCGAAGACCTCGTCAGCAGCGGCGTCGACGTGTGGACCAAGCGGACCGACGCCCTCGTGGCCGACCGCTGGTACGCCGAGGGCGACTACCACACCGACACCGGCGAGGGCGCCGACTTTTTCTCGGTCGGCCGCTCGCTCGGCGCCGGCGGAACCGCCGTCTGGGCGGGCGGCGCGCTCCACCCCGCCCCCAACTTTACCGCCCACCGGATCCTGGCCGACGGCCCGCTCCGCGCCGTCGCCGAACTCACGTACCCGACCTGGGACGCCGCCGGGCGCGCGGTGACCGAAACGCGCCGGATCACGGTCGACGCCGGGCAGCCGGTCTACCGGCAGGAGAGCGTATTCGAGTCCGACGGCGAGGCGCCGCTTCAGACGGTCGTCGGGCTCGTCCACCGCCCTGGCATGGTCACGTCGACGCGCGGGGCGGGGCGGTGGACGTGGCTGAGCGGCTGGGGGCCGGTCGGCAACGAGGGCCACGGCGACCTGGGCACGGCCGTCCTGGTCCGCACAGACCGCGTGGCGGAGCACGCCGAGGCCGAGGACCACAGCCTGCTCGTGACCGAGGCCGAGCCGGGCACGCCGTTCGTCGCCTACGTCGGGGCGGGGTGGACGGCGAACGACGTGGGCGGGGTGGAAGAGTGGTGGGCGACGCTCGACGACGCCGCCGAGCGGCTGGCGCACCCGCTCCGCGTCTCGTTCCCCGACGACGCCCTCGACGCCCAGGCTGCGCTCGACGCCGCCGCCGAGCGGCTGCGGCCGTTCCTCGACCGCCCCGCCCGCGCGGACGAGATCCCGCGCTCGATCGACGCCGACGGCGCGCTCGACGTGTCGCCCTCGCGCGAGTGGACGAGCGGGTTCTACGCCGGCACGCTCTGGGAGCTCTACGACGCCACCGGCGACCCGGCCTTTGAGGACGCGGCGCGCCGGTGGACCGCCGTCGTCGAGCCCGAGAAGACGAACGCGGGGACGCACGACATGGGCTTCAAGATCTACCCCACGGCCGGCGCCGGCCTCCGCCTGACGGGCGACGACGACTACCGCGACGTCGTGGTCGAGGCGGCCGAGACGCTCCTGACGCGGTTCGACGCGAACGTGGGCGCCACGCGCTCGTGGGACTGGGGGAACTGGAAATTCCCGGTCATCATCGACAACATGATGAACCTGGAGCTGCTCTACGCCGCTTCCGAGCTGACGGGCGACGACAAGTTTGCCCGCGCCGCGACCGAGCACGCGCGGACGACTCTAGCCAACCACTTCCGTCCCGACGACTCCTCGTACCACGTCGTCCAGTACGACTCGCTGGGCGGGGAGGTGCTCTACAAGGGCACGCACCAGGGGTTCAGCGACGCGTCCGCGTGGAGCCGGGGCCAAGCGTGGGGGCTCTACGGGTTCGCGATGGCCTACCGCAAGAGCGGGGAGGCTGACTTTCTCGCCCAGGCCCAGCGCATCGCCGACTACGTCCTGGCGCACCCGCAGCTCCCGGGCGACGGCGTCCCGTACTGGGACTTCGACGCGCCGGCCCTCCCCGACGAGCCGCGCGACGCCTCGGCCGCCGCCGTCCTCGCGTCGGGGCTGTACGAGCTGGCCGGGTTCGTGCCCGAGCCCGAGCGCGGGCGCTACGTGGCCGCCGCCGACCGCATCCTGACCAGCCTCGCGACCGACTACCGCGTCGCCGACGACTACGACCAGCCGTTCCTGCTCGACCACAGCGTGGGCAGCGTGCCCGACCAGTTCGAGGTCGACGTCCCCATCGTCTACGCCGACTACTACTACGTCGAGGCCCTCCAGCGCCGGCTGCGCCTCGACGAGGGCCGCCCCGCCCTCGGCGCCCGCTGATCCCACCCCGCCCATGTCCGTTTCCCCTGCCCGCCTCTCGCCCGTGCTGACGACCCTGCGGTTCCGCTCCGCCCTCGTGGCGGTGGCCCTGGCGTTCCTCGTCCTGTCAGACGCCCAGGCCCAGCGCGTGGTGACGAACGTCAACGCCGACTGGGACTACCTCGAGGAGGCCCACGCGGACGTAGCGGACGCTCTGGCGGCCGACGGCTGGGAGCCCATCTCGCTCCCCCACAGCTGGAACGTGTGGGACACGACCGACATCGTCCCCGGCTATCGCCGCGACGCGAGTTGGTACCGCCGCACGATCACCGCCCCGCCCGGAGCGGACCGCCGGACGATCCTGTACTTCGAGGGCGCCGCCATGACGGCCGACGTCTACGTCGACGGCGCGTACGCGGGCGGCCACGTCGGCGGCTACGTCGGGTTCGACGTCGACCTTACCGACCACGTCACGCCGGGCGCCGAGCACGAGGTGATGGTCCGCGTGTCGAACGCCTATGACCCCGACCTCATCCCGTCCCAGAAGGCCGACTATTTCCTGTTCGGGGGGCTGACGCGCGACGTCTGGCTTAAGAGTGTGCCGGAGACCTACATCGACCGCGCCCACGTCCTCACGCCGACGGTGAGCGCCGAGGAGGCCGAGGCTACGGTCCGCGTGCGCCTCGCCGGGGGCGGGGCGGCCGGCCTCACCGCCGCCGCGCGCCTCGTCGACCCGGACGGCCGGACCGTCGATACGGCGCAGGCCCCGGCCGCGGGCGGGGTGGTGGACCTCGCGTTCGACACGGTCGCCCGCCCCGCCCTGTGGTCGCCCGACCGCCCCGCCCTCTACTCGGTCGAGGTGGACCTGATGCGGGGCGGGGAGACCATCGACTCGGTGACGGAGCCGCTCGGGTTCCGGTGGTTCTCGTTCGAGCCCGGCGGCGCGTTTTTCCTCAACGGCGAGCGGCTCCTGCTGCGCGGGACGCACCGCCACGAGGAGCACGCCGGCTACGCCTCGGCCATGCCCAACGCGCTCCACCGGCGCGACATGGAGATGATGAAGGAGGTCGGCGCCAACTTTGTGCGCCTGGGCCACTACCCGCAGGACCCGGTCGTGTACCAGGCCGCCGACAGCCTCGGGATCATCCTCTGGGACGAGCTCCCGTGGAACCGTGGCGGCGCGGGCGGGGCGGCGTGGCAGGCCAACACCGAGCGCCTGCTCCGCGAGCAGATCGACCAGAACCTGAACCACCCGAGCATCCTGTTCTGGTCGCTCGGGAACGAGATCTACTGGCTCCCCGACGTCCCCGGCGGCGACGACCCGGACCTCCTGCGCGCGACGGTCGCGCACCTCGACTCCGTCGCCCACGCGCTCGACCCGTCGCGAATGACGGCCATGCGGAAGTACTACGACGGCGACGACCTCGTCGACGTGTTCTCGCCGTCGATCTGGGCGGGGTGGTACTCGGGCGTCTACACGAAGTACGCCGAGGCCATCGAAAAGGCCCAGGCCGAGTACCCGCACCTCCTCCACATGGAGTACGGCGGGTCCAGCCACGTCGGCCGTCACACCGAGACGCCCATCGACGGCGAGGGGCTCGTGGACCCCGACGAGTTCAGCGAGGCCGTGAACCAGGTGGCCGTCGCGAACATCGCCCAGAACGGGGACTGGAGCGAGAACTACATCGTGGACCTGTTCGACTGGCACCTCCGCGTCTCAGAAACCATGCCGACGTTCTCGGGCAATGCGCAGTGGGCGTTCAAGGACTTCGGGACCCCGCTCCGCCCCGAGAACGACCTCCCGTTCGTAAACCAGAAAGGGCTCGTGGACCGGGCGGGGCGGCCGAAGGACGCCTACTACGTGTTCAAGAGCTACTGGACCTCGGCGGTCGAGGGCGACGATCCGTTCTGCTACATCGAATCCCCGACGTGGACCGAGCGGACGGGGCCGGTGGGCGAGCCGCGCGAGACCAGCGTCTACTGCAACACGGACGCCGCACACCTCTATCTGAACGGGGAGAGCCTGGGCATGCATGAGAAGGACATCGCCGCTTTCCCGGCGTCGGGCCTCTCGTGGCAGGTCCCGTTCGTGGAAGGCCCGAACGAGTTGGTGGCGGTCGGCTTCGTGGGCGGGGCGGAGGTCACGCGCGACTCGCTCGCGGTGTCGTACGCGACCACCCCGCCCGGGACGGCCAGCGACCTCGTGCTCTCGACCGCCCCGCTCGCAAACGGGAACGTGCTCGTCGTGGCGACGATGCTCGACGCCGAGGGGCGCCGCGTGCTCGACTACGAGGAGCCGGTCTACTTCAGCCACGACGGCGACGGCGAGATCCTCGTCGACTGGGGGACGCCCACGCGCAGCCAGCGCGTGTCGATGGCGAACGGGCGGGCGGCCATCGAGTTCGTCCCGACGACTGGCGGCCGGGCGGTCGTGAGCGTGCTGAACCAGGACTTCAAGGGGACCTACCTCGTGGTCCCGGCTTCTGAAATGGAGTCCGTCCAGAGTCCCTAATCTGGCCTCGGGAGCGGGGTGGCCGATGGCTTTCTCTATCTGGACGCGTCTTGCGAGCAGAGACAGCGGAGAAGAGCCGAGGCATAGTCGGCGGGCGGGGCGGCTCCTGTCTGCATCAAAATGAAACGTTCACTGAAATATTAAGGGTGGAAAGGATCGTTTCAGGTAGAGGTGGGACATATAAATGCCCCGGATCGCCTTGACTTCCTCTTTTGGAAGCCCTACCATGAAGGCCTTGACAAGGCACTGAACGTTCATAAGCGTTCACGCGTTCTGCCGTTCCGCCCCCTTTAGATGCTTCATCCTGTACTGAGCCTCATCCCCATCCCGAAGCGCTTCCGGCTTCGGGGAGCGTGTGCGCTGGCGTTCTGCGCCGTTGCTCTGTTCGGCGTCCAATCGGCCTATGCTCAGAGTGTTCTGCGGGGCACCGTGATCGACTCGCTGAGCGGGGGCACACTTCCAGGAGCGAACGTACTCGTCCAGGGCACAGCGCTTGGAGCGGCCACGGACATCGAAGGGACGTACCGAGTCAGCAATATCCCAGCGGGCGACTACACGGTTCGGTTCTCGTACGTCGGGTATGAGACCCGCTTTGTCCCCGTCTCAATCGCTGATGGGCAGACGGTGATGCTGGACGTGGCGCTCCAGTTGAGCGGGGGGCTTGGGGAAGTCGTCGTGTCGGGCCAGGCCGAGGGGCAACAGGCGGCCATCAACCAGCAGCTCTCGTCCAACACCATCGTCAACGTGGTGTCGGAGGAGAAAATCCAGGAGCTCCCCGACGCCAACGCCGCCGAGTCCATTGGCCGGTTGCCAGGCGTGTCGGTTCAGCGCTCGGGCGGGGAGGCGAACCAGATCGTCCTGCGTGGGCTCAGCGGGGCGTTTACAAACGTGACCGTCGACGGCATCTCGGTCGCGGCAACGGGTACCGAGTCGCGGAGCGTCGACCTTAGTGCGATCTCGCAGGGGACGCTCTCAGGCATCGAGCTCTTTAAGGCGCTCACGCCGGACAAGGACGCCGACGCCATCGCGGGGAGCGTCAACCTCGTCACGCGGCGCGCGCCGCGTGACCGGCAGATCCGGGTGAACGCGCTTGGGTCGTACAACGGGTTGGCGAGCGATGTCGGCCAGTACGACACGGACGTCCGCTACGGCGAGCGCTTTTGGGGGGACCGTCTGGGCGTCCAGATCACGGCCAACCTGGAGCGGCGGAACCGGAGCAACGAGGAGTACGACGTCGGCTATGACAAGGACGTCAACGAGGAGGGGACGACGACGTACTTGCTCGACGACCTCGACCTGTCCTACACCGACGAGACGCGGCGGCGGCGCGGGGCCGGGGCCATCCTCGACGTCGACACGCCGGACGGCGGGTTCGTCAAGCTGAGCACGCTCTACAATCACACCTCCCGCGACTTTATCGTCTCGTCGCGCAACTACCCCGCGAGCGGGGCGGACGAGTTGTTCTACTCGGCCCGCGACCGGGAGCAGACGATCAGCCTCCTGACGGGGGCGTTGACGGGCGAGACCTATTTTCTCGGCCTCGAATCGACGTGGGGCCTGTCTTACGCCCGGTCGTCCACGGACAACCCGTTCGACTACGAGCTCGTCTTTACCGAGCCATCGGCGACGGACTCCGACGGCAACGTGATCGCCGGGACGCAGGTCGTCCCGAAGGACGTCCGCGAGGGGGATCCGGAGGACCTCATCCCGTTCGCAGTCAACAACTTCGAGAGCGCTTACCTCTACGGCGCCTTTTTTCAGGAGGAGGAGAGCTCGGACACTGACCTCTCCGCGTACCTCAACCTCCGGCGGGACTACACCTTCGGGTCGTCGATCGGGGGGCAGATCAAGGTGGGCGGCAAGTACCGCGACAAGAGCCGGACGCGGGACCAGAGCGAGGTGATCTCGCCCTACTACGTCGAGGCGTTCCCCGGCTACGTCCAACTCGCCGACGGGTCGGTCGTGCCCAAAGACTTTGCGGGGACGATGTTCGATGGCCTTCAGCGGTCGGGCAGCCGGATCTTCGCCACCAACTTTATTGAGGCGGATCGTTTTACTGAGGACCTCTACGGCAGCCGGTTCACGCTGAACCCGGTCCTCGACCGCGACGCCGTCCGTGCGTGGTGGGAGCTCAACCAGAACGGAGTCTCCGACGCCGCCGGACGCGATCCGGAGTACGAGGTCAACGACGAGGCGCGCATCTTTTTCTACGACATCGCGGAGCGTGTGTCGGCTGGCTACGTGATGAACACGCTCAACATTGGGGAGCGCGTGACGTGGATCGCCGGTCTCCGCATGGAGCACGAGAACAATGACTACGGCAGCCGCTACTCGCCGACCCAGCTCACCGGCTTTCCGGTCCCGTCGACCAGTTCCATCCGAGACACGTCGTCCACGTTTAGCGAGACTGTGTGGCTCCCGAACACGCACCTCCTGATTGAGGCGACAGACTTCATGAACGTCCGTCTAGCGGCGTACCGAGCGCTTGCGCGGCCGGACTTTAATCAGCGGCTGGCGACAGTCGTGGGCCGGCAGACGAGCACGTTCTTTCCCGGCAACAGTGTCACGCTGGGAAACCCCAACCTGCGGTCGGCAAGAGCATGGAACTACGAGATCAATACGTCCTTCTACGGGCCGCGAATCGGTCTCTTCTCCGTCTCGGCGTTTTACAAGTCGATCTCTGACTACTACCAGACGATCAACAACATCCCGTACAACGGAAACGAGATATTCGAAGAGATCGGCATCGACTACCAGACTCCGTTTGGGGGGAACCGCTTTGTTCTCACGGCCCCGTTCAACTCGCCACGTGCTACGACGGTCTACGGCATCGAGGTGGAGCACCAGACGAGCCTCGGGTTCCTGCCCGGATTGCTTTCGGGCTTCGTCGTCAGCTACAACGGGACGCTCCTCCACTCGGAGACGGTCGTGCCGGCCGTGAACATCGAGACCACCTTTATCGAGCGCCCTCCTTTCCCGCCGGTCCCGCAGATCACGTACACGCCCGTCGAGACGGATCAGAAGCTCCAGGAGCAGCCGGACTTTATCGCCAACGTGGCTCTCGGCTACGACTACAGGTCCTTCTCGGCCCGCGTTTCGATGGCTCATCAGGGCGAGTACTTCACCCGGTTCGGCGACGGCGCCAATCGAGATGCGGCTGCCCGGGGTGGCTTTACGCGCTGGGACCTCGCCGTCAAGCAGGCGGTCAGGCCTGGCGTCATGCTTCTCCTCAACGTCAACAACCTGACGGGCGTGGAGGAGACGCGCTTGCGCATCAACGACGTAATCGGCCGGACCCTCCTCAACGACAGTCAGATCTACGGCACTACCATCGATTTCGGCCTCCGGGTCGATCTGTAGGCGCTGATGCGCCTACGCCTGTTGTCTCTTACAACCCCACCCTCCCATGCGCCATCTTCTACTTTCTTCGACGTTCATACTCGCTGCTTTTGTCACGGCAGATACAGCGGTGGCGCAGACCCAAACCTGTCCGGCCGATCAGGCCGTCTGCGCTGTCGAGAACGGGCAGCTTCTCAACCGGGTCATCAACCGGGATACCACGGTGACCGGAGAGCGTGCACGGGAGGACCGGGTGTACCAACTCGCTCGTGACGCCATCTACCTCTACGACGGCAACGTCCGCAACTCGGGGTACCACCTCCGCGTGTTCGGCGCTCCTGGCGACGGCCCGCTCCCGCAGGTTTATGCCACGGTAAACCAGAACAGCGGCAACGTCCCCGGCGATTGGGTTCGGCAGGAGGGGGACGTGACCTTCCGGGACTTCGCCTTCAGCGGGATCATCGAGGACCCCGTTCTTAACCCGGACGGCCTCACCATCATCCCGGCGGGCGTCGTCCGAGTGGAGCAGCCGGGGTTCACGCTCACGATCGACGGGACGGTGTGGTCGAACACGCGCAACCGCTTTGTGCGGGCGGAGTCTGCGCTGAAGGCGCTGTTCCTGACCAACAGCGTCTGGGTCAACAGCGGCTACAACGGGCCGAGCGGCGGCAACCTCGGTGTTGGCAAGGCGATTGACCTGCGCGACGGGTCCATCGACTCGCTCGTGATCCGCAACACGACGTTCGCCAACTACACGGACCGGATCATCCGGCACCGCGGGAGCACGGGGCCGATCCGCACGATGATCTTCGACCACAACACGATCATCAACGCGTTCTCGTACCACGGGATGATGGCGCTCGGGCAGGTCGGTGATAAGATCCAGATCACGAACAACCTGTTCGTGGACCCCTTCGTGGCCGGCGGCGACACGAGCGACGTCGTGCGCCAGAGCGAGTTCGACGAGTCCGGCGAGGTGTACGCCTCGAACGGGCAGCCCGAGATGTTTTGGGTCTTTACCGAGCCCAGCGGGAACGCCGAGTTCGAAATCGCCAACAACGTCTACGTGATCTCGCCGGAGGTCGAGGCCTTCTACGACAGGTTCGGCGACGGCATGGGCAACGACGGCAACCCGGACAACGGGACCGACGGCGACAACGACATCCTCGACGAAGGGACGAAGCTCACGGACTTTATCCTGGACCGGATCGAGAACGACGCGGCCGCCTTTGTCGAGGGGGACTTTGAGCTGGTCAACCGGCCGGCGCCGATGGTGAACCTGGGCGAGTGGTACCGGACGGAGGCCAGGCGCACCAAGGCCACCGAGACGTTCGACCCCGCTACCGACGACTACGACCGGAAGACGCTGGCTTACTACCTGGAGTCCGGGGACTTTGACGCCTCGTACCCGGCGTCGGCGAACGCGTACACGGCCGCGACGGGCGGATGCCCGGTGGGCGACCTCAACTGGTTCCCGACGCGCTACGACGCGTGCACGTTCAGCGTTGCCAACGAGAGCGGGCCGGGCCAGGTCACGGGTGCCGTTCGTCTGTTCCCGACGGCGCCGAACCCGACGCGCGGCAGCGCCACGGTGACGTACTCGCTCGACCGGCCAGTCGAGGTCGAGGTCACGCTCGTGAACATGATCGGGCAGACGGTCGCCACGCTCACGCCGCGCCAGATGCAGCAGGCCGGGACGCACACGCTCCGCTGGGACGGCGCGGCCGGTCAGGCGCTGGCGTCCGGCGTGTACGTCGTTCGGCTCCAGGCCGGCGACGCCGTCGTGACCTCGCGGATGACCATCGTCCGCTAGCGGCCCAGACGCCTCCGAGTGCCGCCGGGACGAGGGTGTCCCGGCGGTGCCCGCGTCTCAAAACGGGTGTGGCAAGCGAGGTCCCACTTCGCCGCCCCGCCCCGCGCTTCGCGCCGCCCCACGCTGCGTCGCTGGCCGAGAGCGCCGACGGCTCTCCGCGCTGGGCTTTACCGCCTCGTCTCCTCACAAGACTCTGTCGCCCACCCCGCTCGCGAGGGCGGGGTGGGCACCCGGAGCGTTCCCGCTCCCCCCACCTTATGCACGTTGCCATGCCTGACTTTTTCTCCTGCCGAAGCGGACGCGTCCTCATCGCGCTGTTCGCCCTCCTGGCCGCCCCGCTCGCCGTCGCGCAGTCCGAGCTCGCTGTCGCACCGGGCGTCGGGACGCTCAACGAGACCATTGCGGGCGACATCGACCGCCCCGCCGACCGCGTCTACGTGCTCGAGCGGGGCGGCTCCTACGCCGTGACCGGCGAGATCACCAACGAGGGCTTCGTCCTCCGGCTGCGCGCAGCGGACGGCGAAGGTCCCCGCCCCGTGATCTACCCCGGCCCCGAACAGGGCAGCCGCTTTTTCCGGCTCCTCGGTGACGCCTCGTTCGACGGCCTCTACGTCCTCGGCGTGAGGGAGAGCGGGGCGGTGTCCGGCATCCCCATCGCCGTCCAGGGAGAGGGGCAGCGCCTCGACATCGACGACTCGGTGTTCGAGGGGGCGAGGTCGCGGTTTTTCGAGATCGACGCGGCGGACACCAGGGTCTACGTTCGGAACAGCCAGTTTCGCAACTTTATTCGGACGGAGATCTTGAGCTCGAATGGTCGCGCCTTCGACTACCGAGACAAAAGCGCCAAAACGCTCCTGATCGAGAACACGTCGTTCCTCGGGATAAATGGGTACATCGTACGGTACGACGGTCCGGTCATCGAGCGCTTCGTCTTCAACCACAACACGGTTCACACGACGAGCAACGAGGTCACGACGAGCTCGCTCGGTACGCGGGTCGTGGAGTACGAGGTGACGAACAACCTGTTCGTGAACGTGCACGCTCCAGGGCAGGCGCCTGCGGAGCGGCCGGACGGGATCCTGAGCGTCAACGCGTTCGAGGGCTCGGGGTTTTTCGAAGCCGACCGGCAGATCACGATTGCGAACAACGACCTGTTCACGTCGCAGGACCTCCTGGACTTCTATGAGGAACGAGGGCAGGCCGGCGATCCGCTCGTCCCGTTCCAGCTTATCCAGCCTTCGTCGCAGGACTTTATCGAGGGGTCCAACGTCGCGACGGCGACCGACAACATCAACGTCCCGGTAAGCTTTGCGGCCCCGCCCTCGCTGGAGGACTATATCGCGTGGCTCGCCGCCATCCGCGACGGTGCGGCCGAGCCGCCGACGTGGGCGTTCGGCTCGGACAACGCTCTGTTCCCCGCGGAGCAGCCGCTCCCCGAGGACCTCTCGTACGGGACGGACAGCCCGGCCTACACGGCGGCCGAGGGCGGCTTCCCCGTCGGCGACCTCAACTGGTTCCCGGAGCGCAAGGCGGCGTGGGAGGCCGGCGGCGGGGCTGTCCCGACGGAGGGCGGACCGGACGCGAGCGGGTTCGCCCTGCACGGGACGTACCCGAACCCCTCGGCGGGGGCCGTCACGGTCCGCTTCGACCTCGACGCGCCGGGGACGGTGTCGGCGCGGGTGTTCGACCTGCTCGGCCGCGAGGTGCTGTCCTCCCCGCCCCAGGCGGTGAGTGCGGGGGCGGGGCAGTTGGTCTCTCTCGACGCCTCGGCCCTCCCGGCGGGCCTATACCTGTACCGGGTGACGGCCGAGACCGGAGGCTCGCTCCGGTCGCAGACCGGCCGGCTCACGCTCGCGCGCTGAGCGCCCCCGCTTCCAGACCGCCCCGCCCCACCACGGGCGGGGCGGAGGTTCGACCCGACCTCGCATGAACCATCCGCTACAGGCCTCGTTCGTCGGGGTCGCGCTCGCCTGCGCCCTCCTCCTCGCCCACCCCGCCCGTGCGCAGGAGGCGTGGGAGTCGGACATCGTCTATGAGGGCGCCGACGGCCAGCTCGTGTACGTCTCCGACGACGAGGGCAACCGGGTCCCCGACTTTTCGCGGGCGGGGTACCGGGGGGGCGGGGTGGCGCTGCCTGACGTGCCGGCGGTCCAGACCGTCGCGCCCGTCGAGGGCGACGACACGGCCTCGATCCAGGCGGCCATCGACGCGGTCGGTGCTCGGACGCCCGACGCCGACGGCGTCCGCGGCGCGGTCGTGCTCGAAGCGGGCACCTACGAGGTCGCCGGGACCCTCGCGCTTCGCGTGGGCGGGGTGGTGCTCCGGGGCGCCGGCGACGGTGAGGACCCGGCCTCGAACACGGTCCTCCGCCGGAGCGGGGAGAACACGGCGCCGGTCGTCCGGGTGGGCCGGAGCCGGAGCCGCGGCGACGCGATCATCCGCCGTGACGACGCGCGGGGGGCGGCGACGATCACCGACGACGTGGTGCCCATCGGGGCGCGTTCGTTCAGCGTGGACCGGCCGGAGCGGTACCGCGCGGGCGACCCGGTCGTGGTCTACCACCCCGCCACGGCGGCCTGGATTCAGTCGGTCGACGGGGGCGGGACGGCCGACGACCCGCCGTGGGCCGTTTCAGAAATGCCCATCGGGTACGCGCGGACGGTCGAGGCCGTCGACGGCGCGACGGTGACGGTCGACGCGCCCGTGTTCGCGCGGCTCGTCAAGAGCGTCTCTCCGTCGTACATCTACCTGCGGGACCGGGACGACGTGATCGAAGAGGTCGGCGTCGAAGGGCTGCGGATCGACATTGAGACCGCGTCGGAGACGGACGAGACGCAGGCCGAGAACGCCGTCGAGTTCCACCTGGTCGAGAACGGGTGGGTGCGCGGCGTGACAGCGCTCCACTTCTGGCACGCCGGGGTCTCCGTGCAGAACTCGCGCTACGTGACGGTCCGGGACTCGCGGGCGCTCGACCCGCACTCGCAGGTCACGGGCGGGCGGCGGTACAACTTCGAGGTGGCCCGGTCGCAGCTCGTCCTATTTCAGGGGAACGAAGCGTCGGAGGCCCGTCACGCTTACGTCGGCAACGGGGAGACGCTGGACTCGGGGGTCGTCTTCCTGGACAACACGTCACGCGACGCCTCAACGTCGAGCGAGGCGCACCGGCGATGGGCGACGGGCTTCCTCTTCGACAACCACACCGAAATCGGGTCGCGCGGCGTGGAGATTTCCGACCGGCGGATCCACCTGGGCAACCGGGGCGACTTTGGGACCGCCCACGGGTGGTCGTGCGCGAACTGCGTGGTGTGGAACGCCGAGATGAACGGGAGCCTCGTCATCGTCGAGAAGCCGCCGACGGCCCAGAACTACGCCATCGGGACGCAGGGCTACGTGACGAACCGGGGTCCCTTCTTTGTGCGGACGCCGGCCTACATCGAGGGCACGAACCGCCCCGCCCTCGCCCCCCGCTCGCTCTACCTCCGCCAACTCCAGGACCGCGGCCTCGCCGTCGCGGGCGAGCCGGCGCCCGCCGCAGCGGTCCTCCGCCTGTTCCCGGCCGCGCCCAACCCGGCGACAGGCCGGAGCCGGCTACGCTTCGAGATCGCAACGCCGGGGGACGCCCGCCTCGCGGTCTACGACGTGCTCGGCCGCGAGGTGGCCGTGCTCGTGGACCGCGCGCTCGGGGCGGGGCGGCACGAGGCTATGCTCGACGCCCGCGCCCTCCCCGCCGGCCTCTACCTCGCCCGCCTCGACGTGGCGACCGCGGCCGGAGCCACCACCGCCACGCAGCCACTCACCGTCGTCCGATGACCTCCCGCCCCGCCCGCCGTCTCCGCCCCGCCCCGCCGCCGTCCGCCCCGCCTGCGCGGCGGGCGGGGTGGTGGCTGGCCCTCGCCGCCCTCGCCGTGGGCGGGGCGGCCCCGCTCAGCGCGCAGCCGACCGAGCGCTACGTAACCACGAGGTTCGAGCTGGCGACGGCCATCTCGCAGTCCCAGCCGGGCGACGTCATCACGATGGCGGACCAGCGGTGGACGGACACCATCATCTCGTTCTCCGCGAACGGCGTCGAGGGCGACTCGATCCGGCTCCAGGCCGAGACGCCGGGCGGGGTGATCCTCGACGGCTCCTCGCGGCTCCGCATCGGCGGCGACTACCTCGTGGTCGACGGGCTCCGGTTCGAGGGCGGGGCGATCGGAGGCGGCAGCGTGATCGAGTTCCGCGCCAACTCGTCCAGCCCCGCCCACCACAGCCGGCTGACGAACACGACCATCGTCGATTACAACCCGCCCTCGACGTCGACGGACTACAAGTGGGTCTCGCTCTACGGGACGGACAACCGCGTCGACCACAACTACTTCGCGGGCAAGACGCACGCGGGGACCACGCTCGTGGTGTGGCTGGAGGACGAGCCCGACCACGAGCCGAACCGCCACCGGATCGACCACAACCACTTCGGGCCGCGCCCGCCGCTCGGTGAGAACGGCGGCGAGACGATCCGGATCGGGACGAGCGCGCGCTCCATGCAGGACTCCGAGACGACCGTCGAGTACAACCTGTTCGAAAAGTGCGACGGCGAGATCGAGACGATCTCGAACAAGTCAGGCAAGAACGTCTTCCGCTCCAACACCTTCCTCTCGACGAGGGGCTCGCTGACGCTCCGCCACGGGAACGGCGCGCGGGTCGAGGGCAACTTCTTCCTCGGCAACCGGCTCCCCGACACCGGCGGCATCCGCGTGATCGGGGAGGACCACGTGGTCGTCAACAACTACCTCGAGAACCTGCGCGGGAGCGGGTTCCGGGCGGGGATCTCGATCATGAACGGCGTCCCGAACTCGCCGCTCAACCGCTACTTCCAGGTCAAGAACGTCGTCATCGCGCACAACACGGTCGTCGAGAGCACCGCCCCGCTCGTGATCGGAGCGGGCGAGAACTCGGAGCGGACGCTCCCGCCCGAGAACGTGACGTTCGCCAACAACGTCCTCACCTCGATCGGCGGCTCCATCATCCGCCAGGACGACGAGCCCGTCGACATGGTCTGGGAGGCGAACGTCGCCTACGGCGGGTCGCTGGGGATCGAGAACCCGGGCGGGGTGACGGTGGCCGACCCGGAGCTCGTGGCCGGCGACGACGGCCTCCTCCGGCCTGCGGCGGGGAGCCCGCTCCTCGACGCCGCCGACCCGGCCTTCGCGGTGGCCCTGGACGTGGACGGCCAGCCGCGCGACGCCACGCCCGACATCGGGGCCGACGAGCGCTCGGACGCGCCGGTCCTCCGCCGGCCCCTCACGGCCGAGGACGTCGGGCCGCGCGAGCGCCCGTCGTCCGGCGGCGGGTCGGGACCGACGGCGAGCGGGGAGGACCCGGCGGGCGGGGCGGCCCTCGCGCTCGGCCTCCCCTACCCGAACCCGACGCTGGGACGGGCGACGGTGCCGGTCCGGCTCGCCGCGGCCGGCCACGTTGCCGTGCGCGTGTACGACGTGCTCGGCCGCGAGGTGGCCGTGCTCGTCGACGGCCCGGTCGCCGCCGGTGAGCACCGCCTCGCATGGGACGCCGCGCGCGTGCCCGCCGGCCGCTACCTCGTCGTCGCGCAGGCCGGCGCCGACGTCGCCCGCCGGGCCGTCGTCGTGGCCGGTCGCCGCGACTGACGCCGCCCCGCCCCGCCCAGGTAGGGCGGGGTGGTCCCAGACCCCCCTGTACCATGACCCGCCCCGCCCCGCTCGCCGCCGTTCTCCTGGTCGCGCTGACGTCGAGCGCCGCCGCGCAGGAGGCGTGGACGCCCGAGATCCTGTCGGACGCCGTCCAGGACGAGCACTACCTCCCCGACTTCTCCTATGCCGGCTACCGCTGGGGCGAGGAGCCGCTGCCCGAGCGGTTCGACGGCCACGCCGTCCTCGACGCGGCCGCCTACGGCGCGGTCCCTGACGACGGCGACGACGACACAGCGTCGCTGCGGGCGGCGTTCGCGGCGGCCCACGACACGGACGGGCCGGTGCTCGTGCGCCTCCCGGCGGGGCGGCTCGTGCTCACGGACATCCTGTACATCGAGCGGAGCGACTTCGTGCTCCAGGGCGCCGGGGGCGGGGCGGACGGCACGACGCTCTACATGCCCGCCCCGCTCGGCGCGCTCCCCACGCCGGCGCCGATGGCCGAGCTCGAAGAGTACCTGGTCTCGAACGACAAGCGCCAGCGCGAGCGGGACCGCGGCATCGACGAGCCCTACTCGCTCTACTCGTGGTCGGGCGGCTACATCTGGACGAACACGCCGGGCGGGCGCGGCAAGCCGTACCTCGCCCGCTACGACCGCGAGCCGGCCACGCTCGCGACCGGGCTGAGCGGCGCGCGCGGCACCCACGTGGTCACGGCCGAGGGCGGGGCGGACGTCGCGCCGGGCCAGATCATCCAGGTCAACTGGTTCAACCGGGAGGGGCCGGACGGGTCGCTCCTCGACTACCTCTACGCCGGCCGCGCCGGCGACCTGGCGATCGGCGAGCGCCACTGGGAGAGCCCCGACATGCCGCTGACGCGCCAGGAGGTGACGGTACTGGCCGTCGACGGGGACCGGGTGACGATCAAGGAGCCGCTCCTCCACGACCTCCGGCCGGCGTGGACGCCGACGCTCACGGCGTGGGAGCCGATCACCGAGGTGGGCATCGAGGGCATCCGGTTCGAGTTCCTCTACGACGAGTACAACGTCCACCACGTCGAGCCGGGTAACAACGCCGTCTACCTCACCAACACGGCCCACTCGTGGGTCCGCGACGTGGACGTCGTCAACGGCGACAGCGGGATCTTGACCGACGTGTGCTCGAACGTGACGATCGAGGACGTCGGCGTCTACGGGCGGACGTACCACTACGGCGTCCACATGGGCGACTGCTACAACGTCCTCGCGCGCGACGTGTACGTGGCGGCGCCGGTCGTCCACACGTTCACGTTCAACACGGGCTCGCGGATGTGCGTCTACACGCACTCGACGGCCACCGACGGCCCGGTGCTCGACCAGCACAGCGGGCTCAACTACCAGAACCTGTTCGACGACCTCGTCCTCTACCTCGACGACCCGGAGCACGGCCCGATCACGGGGGGCGGGGCGAGCTACTGGAAGCCGTCGCACGCGGCCTACCCGGTGTTGTGGAACGTCCGCTTCGAGTTCCTCTACCCCGAGCCCCTCTACTCCGGGGGTGGGGCGGTCGCCGTCGAGGGCCTCGACGACGGGCCGGCGGCCCGGATCGTCGGCCTACGCGCGAACCGCCCGATCACCCTGAGCTACGGCCCGGACGCCTACGTCGAGGGGCTGAACCGGCCCGAGATCGCCGTCCCGTCGCTCTACGAGTACCAGCTCCGCCGGCGCCTCGCGCACGAGGCGGCCGACCGCTCCACGCCATGACCACCCCGCCCCGCCCCGCCCTTTCTGTTGGGCTCGCCCTCGTGCTGGCCCTCGCCGGCTGCGCGCCGGGCGGGGCGGCGTCCGTTGAGGCGGGCGGGGCGGTGACGCTCGCCGACCTGGAGCGCGAGCGTGTCCTGTCCGCCGCCGACGCGTACCTGGACGAGCCGCCGGTGACGGTCACGGCGGCCGTCGCGGAGCGGAGCGCGGGCGGGCGCCACGACTTCTACTCCGAGGGCGACTACTGGTGGCCCAACCCGGACGACCCCGGCGGCCCGTACGTCCGCCGCGACGGGCTCACGAACCCGGACAACTTCGTCGCCCACCGCGACGCCATGCGGCGGCTGAGCGTGATCGTGCCGGCGCTCGCGGCCGCGTACCGCCTCACGGGCGACGACCGCTACGCCGCCCACGCCCGCCGCCACCTCGACGCCTGGTTCGTGGACGAATCGACGCGGATGACCCCGAACCTCCTCTACGCCCAGGCCATCAGCGGCCGCGTGACGGGGCGGGGCATCGGCATCATCGACACGGTCCACCTTGTGGAAGTCGCCCAGGCCGTCCGCGTGCTGGAGGCGGAGGGCGGGGTGGACGCCGAGGCCGCACGGCCCGTCAAGGCGTGGTTCGCGGACTACCTCGACTGGATGACGACGCACGAGTACGGGACCGACGAGCGCGACCACGGCAACAACCACAGCAGCGCGTGGGCGCTCCAGGCGGCGGCGTTCGCGCGCCTCGTCGCCGACGAGGCGGTGCTGGCCGACGTCCGGCGCCGGTTCAAGACGGTCCTCCTGCCGGACCAGATGGCGGCGGACGGGAGCTTCCCGCAGGAGATGGAGCGGACCAAGCCCTACGGCTACGCGCTCTTCAACCTCGACATGCTGGGAATGGTCGCCGAGATCGCCTCGACACCGGACGACGACCTGTGGACGTTCGCGCTCCCGGACGGCCGGGGCATGGAGCGGGCGCTGGACTACATGGCGCCCTACGTCGCCGACAAGTCCGCGTGGCCGCTCCCGCCGGACGTCATGTACGATGATGCGTGGCCGGTCCGCCACCCCGCCCTCCTGTTCGGCGGGCTAGCCCTGGACGAGCCGGCGTACGTCGCGCTGTGGACGACGCTGGAGGCGGACCCGACGGAGGCCGAGGTGGTCCGCAACTTCCCGGTCCGGCAGCCGCTCCTGTGGGAGCCGCCGAGGCTGCCATTGCCCGCGACTTCTCAAGGGTAGAGAGCACGGAAGACTGTCGGTCGATCAGGCGGCCAGCCGGAGCATGGTTCCGCTCAGCTCGTCGACCGAGAAGCGGGAGTACCACTCGCGGAAGCGCAGTGCGAGCTCTCCGTCGAGCACCCGCGTCCGTGTCTGCAAGAACAGGTGCGTTCTGCGCCGCGCCCGTTGCATCTGCTAACGCTTGACGAACCGCTTCGAGACGATCTGGTCGTAGCGAAGCGCAGGCAGTCGACAGGGCGGGTAGGTCTCTCCAAAAAATCTCTCCGAGCCGCGAGGGCCGATTCTGGAGGTGGCGTGGCGAGTCTTGTGGGTTCAGCCATCCCAGCCGATGATGGCCCACGACGACTTCGCCAACGAGGCCACCGCCTCCCTCGAAGGCCGCGTCCGCGACGCCTCAAGGACGTGCTGGAGCAGGTCATGGAAGAGGAGATGACGACCCAGCTCCGAGCCGAGCACCGCGAGCGGACCGAGCGCCGACGCGGCGAGCGGGACGGCCACTACGGCTGCGCGCTCACGACCACCGCCGATCACATCGAGCAGATCCGCATTTCCCGAGTGCGCGAGATGCTGTCCCTCACCGAGTCTCGGAGGACTGGGCCGCTGGTACCTGAACATGGACCCCCTCCACGCCCTGTTTCACCAACCCGCAGGACTCGCTACTTGACCGGGAGCCACCCAGTGCCGGAAGGCCGGAGCCGGTCCGGCCTTGAGAGGTAGACGGAGGCCCCGTGACGACCGCCCCGCCCACCGCCGCCCCGCCCATGACGTTCGACCAACAACTCGCCGCCGCCCAGACCACGTTCCGGGACTGGCTCGGCCGCGTCGACCGGGCGGGGCGGACCGTTGTGTTCTGCCACTTCGACGCCGACGGGCTGGGCGCCGGCGCGCTCTTCGGGCGCGGCCTCCCGCTGCTCGGGTTCGAGGACGTGGTGGTCGTGCCGTCGGGGCGGAGCGAGTCGGCGTTCTCGGACGAGGCCCGCGACCGGCTCCGCGCTCTCGCGCCCGACGCGCTCGTCGTGACCGACCTGGGCGTGAACGAGCGGGGCACGCTGGAGGCCGACGGCGTGCCCGTCCTCTACGTCGACCACCACCGGCCGAGCGGCGAGCCTGAGGGCGGGGCGGTCGTGAGCGGCTACGACTGGGACCCCATCCCGTGCTCGGCGTGGCTGGCCTACGAGCTGCTGGAGGGGGCCGCGCCGGACGTCGACGAGTTCCGCGAGCTGGACTGGATCGCCGCCGTCGGCGTGATCTCGGACCTGGGCGAGAAGGCGCCGTGGCCGCTCCTGGCCGACGCCAAAACGCGCCACACGGCCAAGTGGCTGAAGGAGACCGTCGTCCTCGTGAACGCCGCCCGCCGCGCGCCCACGTTCGACGCGCAGGCGGCGCTCGACGCGCTCATGACGTTCGACGGGCCGAAGGCGCTGGCGACGGCCGAGACGCCCGAGGCCGAGCGGCTCCGCGAGGCCCGCGACGTGGTCAAGGCTGAGGTCGCCGAGGCCCGCAAGGCGGCGCCCGTCTTCTCGGACCGCCCCGCCCAGGGCGGGGTGGCGCCCGACGACCTCCGGTTCGCGCTCGTCCGCGTGCACAGCCCGGCGCAGGTCCACCCGCTCATCGCGCAGCAGTGGCGGGGGCGGCTGAAGGGGTACCCCGTGATCTGCGCGAACACGGGCTACCTCGACGGGCTCGTCGCGTTCTCGACCCGGTCGTCGCGGACCGACGTCTCGCTCCCCGAGGTGTACCAGGCCATCGACACGGGCGCGTGGAACGGGCGCTGGGGCCACGGCCACGACCAGGCCTCGGGCGGCCACCTCCCGCCGGACGTGTTCAACGGCGTCCTCGACGCGCTCGGGTTCGAGCCCGACGCCCACGTCCCGGACGCGTAGCCCCCCGCCCCGCCCCGCCCGCCAAACGCGGGCGGGGCGGTGGTACCCTCCGGCCTCCCCGCCCGCTTTGCCTCCCCGCCCCGCATGGCCGATTGGTTCGTCGCCTCCCCCCAGAGCCTCCTCGCCGTCGTGCTCTCGACGCTTGGCGTCTACGTCGCGCTCGTGGTGCTCGTCCGGCTCGTGGGACTCCGGAGCTTCTCGAAGATGACGAGCGTGGACTTCGCGCTCACGATCACGACCGGCGCCGTGCTCGCGTCGACGCTCCTCAACCAGAGCCCGCCGCTGCTCCAGGGCGTCGTCGCGCTCGCGGCGCTGTTCGCGCTCCAGGCGGCCGTGTCGTGGGGCCGCCGGCATGGGCTCTCGGTCCTCGACAACGAGCCGCTCGTGCTCATGGCCGGCGCCGAAGTCCTGGAGGACAACCTCAAGCGGGCGCGCGTGACCAAGGCCGACCTCCGGGGCAAGCTCCGCGAGGCGAACGTGCTCACGCTCGACCAGGTCCGGGCCGTCGTCTTCGAGACGACCGGCGACATCTCGGTGCTCCACGGCGACCCCGACGGGCCAGCGCTCGAAGCCGGCCTCCTGCGCGGCGTCCGCGACGCCGACCGCGTGGCGACCGTCGAGCGCGGCGGGCGGGGCGGTGGCTGAGGGCCACGCCGTCATCCGGTGGGCGCGCCGGCTGGCCCCGCCCGTGGGCCGGCCGCTCGTGCACGTCCAGATGCCGAAGTCGGGCTGCTCGCGCTGGACGAGCTGGAGCACCACGAGCGGCTGAACGCGCTCGGCCCCGACATCATGGCGCCGACCGACGCCCTGGAGCGGGGCGGGACCTTCGACCGCGCCGAGGCCGCGCGCCGCATCCGCGGGCGGGGCGGGGATCCCGTCAATCCGGTGATCCTGGACCAGACGATGGTGGCTGGCGTCGGCAACATCTACGCGAGCGAGGGCCTGTTCCTGGCCGGCGTCGACCCGTGCCGCCCCGCCCAGAGCGTGACCGACGCCGAGCTCGGCGCCCTGTGGGGCACGGTCCACCCGATGATGTGGGACGGGACGACGCGGTGGGGGCGGACGCAGACCACCCCGCCCGCGATGCAGGAGCGGGGCGAGACGCACTGGGTGTACCAGCGGAAGGGGAAGCCGTGCCTCGTGTGCGGGACGCCGGTCGAGCTCGTGCGCCTGCCGCCCTATGACCGGGCGACGTACCTCTGCCCCGTCTGCCAGGCGTAGGGCCGCCGCGGCTGCCGGAGGGCGGGGCTGGCAACGACGGCGGCCGCGGCGATCACAACGAGGAGCACGGAAAAGGGAACGAGGAGCATGGCGAGCGGGGCGGGGTGGTCCTTCCAAGACACGGTCGGGACGCCGCCGTTGCCTCACCCCGCCCGCCGGCGCTCCCTCAGCGCCGAGCCCAGCGCGCCGAGCGCGCACGCCCCGCTCAGGACGCCGAGCCCCAGCGCGAGGCCGCCCTCGCCCCCGACGTGCGCCGCGTACGCCACCCCGCCCGCGCCCGTCGCGCCGACGGCGTAGGCCACCTGGCGGAGCCCGGCGTAGACGCGGTCCGCCGCCCGGAGCGCGTCGGGCGCGCGGACGGCGAGCGTGCCGGCCTCGGCCGCCGTGAGCACGCGGTCGAGGCGGGCGGGGAGGGCGAGCGCCGTCCGCAGGGCGCTCTGCGCGCGGTCGGCCGCCACCCCGCCCACGTCGAGGTCTCCGACGAGCGGCTCGATGTGGGGGCGGAGCACGCGGAGCGGGTTGGCGTCCGGGTCCAGCGTCGTGCACAGGCCGATGAGGAGGAGCGCCGTCCGCTCCAGCAGGATCCAGTCGCGCGGCACGCGGAAGGCGCTGGCGAGGTCGCCGACCGAGACGCCGAGGTCGGCCATGTCGCCGAACGTGTCGGCGTGGGTCTCCATCGCGAACTCGAGCGTGAGGTCGCCCAGGCGGAACGCGTCGGGGTCGACGCCCTGGAGCACGCGCTCGTGGACCCGCTCGACGAGGGCGAGCACGGCGGCGTCGGCCGCCCCGCCCCGCCCGCGCTCGGCCACGAACCCCATGAGCCCGAGCGCCGCCGTCACGCGGCCCGCGTCGCGGGCCAGGACGCCCGCGATCATCTCCGCCAACCCGCTCCGCATCTCGGGCGTGAGCCGGGCGACGGCGCCGAAGTCGAGGAACACGAGCTCGAAGGGCCGCCCCGCCCCCGACGAGGCCGCCCCGCCCGCGTCTCCCTCGCCGACAGCGGGCGGGTCGGCCGGGAGGGGGCTGGGCGCCTCGCCTCCCCGCTCGCCGGCCGGGGGCGGGGTGGGGGAGAG
Source organism: Rubrivirga litoralis (assembly GCF_031846415.1). Classification (NCBI taxonomy): domain Bacteria; kingdom Pseudomonadati; phylum Rhodothermota; class Rhodothermia; order Rhodothermales; family Rubricoccaceae; genus Rubrivirga; species Rubrivirga litoralis. The sequence goes on from NZ_JAVRHT010000006.1 coordinate 45,146, forward strand.
CGGACCCGGTGCGTCGCCCGCCGATCCGTCGCCCGAGGGCGGGGCGGCGTCGGGCGGGGTGGCGTCAGCTTGGTCGCTCGCGGGCGGGGCGGGGAGGGGCTGGACCAGGAGGTTACCCGGGTGCGGGTCGGCGTGGTAGAGCCCGTCGCGGAAGATCATCCCGCCGTAGGCGTCGAGGATCCGCTCGGCGAGCGCCGCACGGTCGACGCCGGCCGCGTCGAGCGCTGCCAGGTCGCCAGCCTTGACGGCGTCCACATACTCGGTCGTCAGCACGCGCCGCGTCGACCGCTCACGGACGACGGCCGGCACCGAGACGCCCGGCCCGAGCACGGCGCCGATGGCCTCGGCCGACGCCGCCTCCTGCTCAAAGTCGAGCTCGGCCAGGACTGCCGACTCGATCTCCCGGAACTGCTCGCGGAGCCCGCGGACCCCGAACCACCGCCCGACGACGCGCAGGATCGTCTCGATGGCCTTCAAGTCGATCCGGGCGATCGCCTCGATGTCGACGTGCTGGACCTTGACGGCCACGTCGCGCCCGTCCGGCATCCGCGCGCGGTGGACCTGGGCGAGCGACGCGCTCGCAACGGGCGCGTCGCCAAACGACGCGAACAGCGCCTCGGGCTCGTCCCCCAGCTCCTCGCGGATGCGCGCGCGCACGGCGTCGGGCGGTCCGGCGGGCACCCGGTCCTGCAGCCCCTCCAGCTCCTCGCGGAAGGGCTCGGGGAGAAGCTGCGTGAGCACGCTCGCCAGCTGGCCCGCCTTGATGAACAGGCCCCGCAGCCGCAGGACGGCCTCGCGCACGCGGCGCCCGTTCCGCCGGTGGAGCGCGGTCCGACGCCGCCCCGCCCACCGCGGTCCGCGGACGCGGGCGACGGCGTCGAACCAGAGGTAGCTGAGGGCCACGCGGAGCGCCGCCGCGTACGCCCGCGTCTGGCGGAACCGCCGCCGCGCCGGCCGGGCGACGGGGATGGCGCCGGGAGAGGCGTTCGGGGGCGGGGCGGCGGTCTTGGCGAGCATGGGGCCGGAACGGGCGGCGCGCGCTCGGGTGCCGCCCCCGCAGACTCTTGGCCCCGACAGCCCGCCCGTCGTGTTACACGCCCGCCGCCTCGACGGCCGCCCGGAGTCTCGCCGCGACCGCTGCCAGCTCGCCGTGCGAGACCGGCTCCTCCGCCTGCGGCGCCAAGTCGCCCACGTCGTCGAGCGGGATCAGGTGAACGTGCGCGTGGGCCACGCCGAACCCCTCGACGACGGCCCCGACGCGGCGGGCGTCCATCGCCTCGCGGATCGGGCCGGCGAGGCGCCGCGCCCGCTCCCACAGCGCCGCGTAGACGTCGGGCGGGAGCGCGAACACGTCGTCGCCCCCGTCGTCGGGGACCTCTTTCGGGATCAGCAGGACGTGGCCGGGCCGCGAGGGCCGCGTGTCGAGGAATGCGAGGAAGCCGTCGTCCTCCCACACGCGGTGGGCCGGCGCCTCGCCGCGGACGATCTGGTCGAAGATGGTGTCGGGCATGGAAAGTGGAAAGTGGAAAGTGGAAAGTGGAAAGTGGAAAGTGGAAAGTGGAAAGTGGAAAGTGGAAAGTGGAAAGTGGGCGGGGTGGCGCTGGATTTGTTCCGCCCCGCCCGTTTATACCTGGGCGGGGCGGTGGAAGTGGACGCCGACGCGGGCCGCGAGCGGCGGCAGTCCCCCTCCTGGCCACCGCGCAGCGTCGGCGCAGCCAGGAGGGGATAGGGGTGGTGGACGACGAGGGCGGGACGGTCCGGGATGCCACCGCCCCGCCCGATGCCGCCTCGCCCAGCATCACGCGCCGTGCCCGGACAGGCGACCGCCGGTCGCCCCTACGGTGCCCGCCCCGCCCACGTCGCCGGCGGGGTGGCGCATCTTGCCTTCCGCCTTCCGCCTTCCGCCTTCCGCCTTCCGCCTTCCGCCTTCCGCCTTCCGCCTTCCCGATGCCCCACCCCGCCCCCGTCGTCCGCACGCCCGATGCCCGGTTCGCTGGGCTCCCCGAGTGGCCGTTCACTCCGACGTACCTCACGCTAGACGGCTTGCCCGGCGCGCCCATCCCGCTCTCGATCCACGTCGTCGACGAGGGGCCGCGCGACGCGGCCGAGACCGTCCTCCTGCTCCACGGCGAGCCCTCGTGGAGCTACCTCTACCGCCGGATGATCCCGCCGCTCGTGGCCGCCGGGCACCGGGTGGTCGCGTTCGACTTCGTCGGGTTCGGGCGGAGCGACAAGCTGACCAGCGTCGGCGCCTACACCTACGAGCTCCACCGGCGGACGCTGCTCGGCGTGATGGAGGCGCTCGACCTCCGCGGCGTCACGCTCGTGGTTCAAGACTGGGGCGGGCTGGTGGGGCTGCCAACCGCCGCGCTCGACGTGCCCGACCGCGTGGCCCGGCTCGTCGTGATGAACACGTTCCTGCCGACCGGCGAGGAGACGCCGTCGCTGGCGTTCCGCGCGTGGAAAGCGGGCGTGGGCGTCGTGCGGACGTGGCTGCCCGTTGGGCCGCTCATGCGCCTCGCGCTGCCAGCCAGCCAGCGCCGGTTCGTCCCGGCGTACACAGCCCCGTTCCCGACGCGCGCCTCGAAGGCCGGTGCCGTCGCGTGGCCGCTCCTCGTGCCCACCGAGCCCGGAAGGCCAGTGGCGGCCCACATGACGGCGGCGCGCGAGGCGCTCTCGCGGTGGGACAAGCCGGCGCTCCTCGTGTGGTCGCCGCAGGACCCGATCCTGGGCGGGGTGGCTCGCCATTTTGAACGTTTGATCCCGACCGCTGGCCCGGCCGTTGAGGTCCGGGGCGGGCACTTTCTCCAGGACAAGAGCGGGGCGGAGATCGCAGGCTACGTCCTCCGGTTCATGGAGCAGACCCGGCCGGGCAGGCCGACGTAACGCACCGGGGGCGCCGGGCGTCGGCCGGTCCAGAGCGCCGCCCCGCCCGCAGCGGGCGAGGGCGGGGTGGACAACGATCGGACAACGCCCCGCCCCGCCCCCAGTGCCGCGCGGGCGGGGTGGGCATCTTTCGACCTACCGACTCACCGACTCACGCCGGCTCCGCCTCGACCTCGGCCCCGTCGCCGCCGTCGAAGCGGACGCCGACGAGGCGGCTCACGCCCGGCGTCGGCATGGTCACGCCGTACATGCGGTCGGCGGCCTCCATCGTCAGCTTGTTGTGGGTGACGAGGATGAACTGGGTCGAGTCCGCGAACGAGCGGATGAGGCGCATAAAGCGGCCCACGTTGGCGTCGTCGAGCGGGGCGTCGACCTCGTCGAGGATGCAGAACGGGGACGGCTTGACGAGGTAGATCGCGAACAGGAGCGCCGTCGCCGTCAGCGTCTTCTCGCCGCCCGAGAGCTGGGCCAGCGAGACCGGCCGCTTCCCCTTCGGCCGCGCCGTGATGGCGACCGGCGCCTCCAGCGGGTCGTCGCCGTCGAGGCGGACGTCGGCCGCCGCGTCGCCGCCGAAGAGGTCGGCAAAGATCTTCTGGAACGCCTCGCGGACGGCCCCGAACGTCTCGTCGAACCGGCGCCGCGCCGTCTCGTTGATCTCGCGGATCGTCTCCAGCAGCGACGCCTCGGCGCCGGCGAGGTCGGCCCGCTGCGCGGTCAGCGTTTCGAGCCGGTCCTGCTCCTCCTCGTAGCTCTCGAGCGCGAGCGAGTTGACGGCCCCGAGCGCCCGGATTTTCTCCTTTAGCGTGGGCACCTCGGCGCGCGCCGCCGCTGGCTCGAACGGGGCCTCCTCGCCCAGCCGGTCGAGCTCGTCCGTGGCGTCGTCTAGCGTCGTGCCGTGCTCGTCGGCCAGCCGTTCGAGCGTCGTCTCCTGCCGCGTCGCGATCTCGACGAGGCGCCGCTCGGCGTCCGCGAGCGCCGTCGTCACGCGCTCGCGGGCGGCGCGGAGGTCGCGGAGCGCGCGCTCGCCGTCGGCGATCCGGGCGCGGGCGTCGAGCACGGCCCTCTCGGCGTCCGCCGCGGCGGTCTGGAGCGCGTCCGTCTCGCGGCGGAGCGCGCCGATCCGCTCGCCCCGCCCGCCGTCGTCGGCGTCGCCCGTGGCGAGCCCCGCCTCCAGCCGCTCGGCCTCGGCGGCCCGCTCGGCCTGGCGCCGGGCGACCTCGTCCAGCGACCGCGCGGCCCGGTCGCGGTCGGCGCGCGCCGCCTCGACGGCCGACTGCGCGCGGGCGTGGGCGAGGCGGGCGTCGCTCCACGCCGCCTCGGCCGCGGCGCCCTCGCGCGCGGCGTCGTCGGCCGCCGCCTCGGCGCGGGCACGCGCGGCCTCGGCCGTTTCCGCCCCGCCCTCGGCCTCGGCGACGGCCGCGTCCAGGGCGGGCGGGGCGGGGAGCGCACCGAGGGCGTCCGTGATCTCCTGCACGCGCTGGTCGAGGCGGGCGGCCTCGGCGCGCCGCGCGGCGGCCTCGGCCTCGCGCGCCGCCTCGGCGGCGGCGGCGCGGGCGCGGACACTGCGCGCCGCGTCCCGGTCCTCGCGCGCCGCGTCGCGGGCGCGCTCGGCGTCCGCTCGGTCGGCCTCGGCGCGGTCGCGCGCGTCGCGGGCGTCGGCCGCGGCGGACTCGGCGGACGCCAGGGCGCGTTCGGCCGCGTCCAGCGCCTCGGCTGCCCGGTCCTGGCGCTCGCGCGCCCCGAACCGCCCCGCCCCCTCCTGCGTCGCCGGGCTCCCCCCGTGGACGGCCCGGCCATCGGCCCACGCCCCGTCCGGCGTGACGAGCCGCCCCGCCCGCGGCGCCCGCTCGGGGAGCGCGTCGACGAGGAACACGTCGCCCAGGAGCGCGGCGAGGAGTGGCTCGAACCGGGTCTCCGACACGCGGACGCGGTCGAGGAGCCGCACCGCGCCGGGCGGGGCGGCGGGCGGGGCGGGCGCCTTTACGCGGTCCAGCACGAAAAACGTGGCGCGGCCCTCGTCGGCGTCGCGGAGCGCGCGGACGGCGGCCTCGGCCTCGCGGGCGGTGCCGACGACGAGCGCGTCGGCGTAGGCGCCGAGCGCGGCGTCGAGCGCGGGCCGGTCGGCCTCGTCCGCCCCGACCACGTCGGCGACGGTCGGGGCCGTCCACCCCGCCTGCGCGCGCAGGAAGGCGACCGCCCCGCCCGCGCCCTCGCCCGAGGCGACGAACGCGCGGAGCAGGTCAAGCTCGGCGCGCGCCGTGTTGCGGGCCGTGCGCGCCTCCTGGAGCGCGCCCTGCGCGGCGTCGAACGCGGCCCGCGCGGCGTCCCGGGCACCCACGCGCTCGGCGAGCGTGGCGCCGGCTCGTTCAAGCTCCGCCTCGGCCGCCTCCAGGTCATCGGGCGGGGTGGGCGGGGCGGCCTCGGGCGGGGCGGCCTCGGGCGGGGCGGCGCCGTCGGCGGGCGGGGCGGCGAGCGCGGCGCGGGCGGACTGGGCACGCTCGCGGTCGGCCTCCAAAAACGCGCGGCGGTCGGCGGCGCGGTCGCGGGCGGACTGCGCCTCGCGGAGCGCGCGGGCGGCGTCGCCGGCGTCGGCGCGGGCGGACTGGAGCGCCTGCCGCGCGGCGGCGGCCCGGTCGGCGGCCTCGGCGCGGGCGGCCTGGGCGGCGTCGAGGGCCGCCTGCGTCTGGACCACCCCGCCCTCGGCGGCCTCGATCTGAGCGGCGGCCCGCTCACGCTCGGCGTCCAGGTTGCGGGCGCGCGTTTTGTCGGCCTCGCGTTCGCGGGCGATCCGGTCGAGCGCACGGCGGGCGGCGTCACGGCGCTCGGCGGCGACGCGCGCCTCGGCCTCCAGCCGCTGCACCGTCTCGGCGTGGGACTGGAGCGCCCGGGCGCGGTCGGCCATCTCGCCCTCGCGGTCGACGAGGGCGGCGCGGGCCGCTTCGAGGTCGGCCTCGCCCCCAGCGAGCTGGGCGCCGAGCCCCTCGGCCTCGGTTCGCTGGGCGCGCGTGCTGGCGTCGAGCGCGTCGCGCTCGGTCTGGAGGCGGGCCACGTCGTGGGCGGCGAGCGCCAGCTCGATCCGCCGGAGCCGCCCCGCCAGCCGCTCGTGGCGGGCCGCCTTCTGCGCCTGGCGCGAGAGCGAGCGGACCTGCTTCTCGACCTCCTCCACGATGTCGTCCAGCCGCGTGAGGTCGGCGCGCGTGGCGTCGAGGCGGCGGAGGGCCTGGGCGCGGCGGCGCTTGTACTTGGTCACGCCGGCGGCCTCCTCGAACAGCCGTCGCCGGTCGTCGGCGTTCTCGCTCAGGATGTCCTCGACCATCGAGAGCTCGATGACCGAGTACGCCCCGGCGCCCATGCCCGTGTCCATGAACAGGTCGAGCACGTCGCGGAGGCGGACGACGGTCCCGTTGAGGAGGTAGTCCGAGTCGCCGTTGCGGTAGAGCCGCCGCGTGACCGTCACCTCGGCGTACTCGGTCGGGAGCACACCGCGGTTGTTCTCGACCGTCAGCGAGACCTCGGCCATCCCGAGCGCCCGCTTCTCGGCGGCCCCGTTGAAGATGACGCCCGACATCGACTCGCTGCGCAGGAGCCGCGCGCGCTGCTCGCCGAGCACCCACCGCACGGCGTCGATCACGTTCGACTTTCCACACCCGTTCGGCCCGACGATCGCCGTCACGCCCGGCGAGAACGACACGGCCGTCTTCTGGGCGAAGCTCTTGAAGCCGTGGAGCTCGAGCCGGCTGAGGTACATGCGGGCGCGTCGGGGGGAGCCCAAAGATACCGACCGCCCCGCCCTGCCCGCCGTGGGCGGCGTCAGTCGGCGCCCGGAACCGGGCGGTACACCGCCTGCGAGCCTCGGTCGAGGCCACCGACCGCGCCCACGCCGGCGCCGATCAGGCCGAAGGCGGACGTGATCAGGGCCGTCCCCTCGGCCGGTTCGAGGGGACCCGTGTCGCCGCTCGCGACGACGAGCGCGCTCAGGGCGAGCCCGACGCCCGCGCCCGCGAGCAGGCCGAGCCCGGCCCCCTCCGCCCCGCCCCGCGCCCGGTCAACAAAGCGGACGGAGAGGAGGTCGGCCGTGGGCGCCGAGCGGGCGGCCCCGGTCTGGGGATCGGTCCACGTGGCGAGGTCGGGGGCGAGGTGGAGCGCCCGCGCCCGTACGCGCTCCCCGCCCGCGAGGATGACCGTGGCGTCTGCCGTCCGGGCGCGGTCGTTGACGTCGGACCGCCCGCCGGCGGACGCGAGCGGGGCGGGCTGGATGTGGGTGCACCCGGCGAGGGCGCACACGGCGAAAACCAGGAGGCCGGCGGGGGCGGGGCGGAGCAGCGGAGCAGGCACGGGCGGGGTGGAAGAGGGGCCGCATCGTACCGCCCCGCCCCGCGGCCTCCCTGGTGCAGGAGGACTACCCGGTCAGTCGTCTTCTGGCGTGGATGGGTCCTCGTCGACCGCCTCGTCGCCGTCCTCGACGCGGGGGTTGGCCTTGAGGCGGTCCGACATCTGTCGGCCGACGTAGGCGTTGCCAGCCTCGGCGACGCGGGCCTCGCCGTCGTCGACCTCGGTCGCGGCCGGGGCCGCGTCGCGCTCCAGGTCCACGCCCTCCACCTGCTGGTCGGCTTCGGGCTCGCGGGCCTCGGGCGCGCGCGACTCGTCGGACGGGCGGCGGTTGGGGTCGGGCGGGGTGGCGTCGGCGGGCATGGCGGGAGCGTCGGGCGGGGCGGGAGGGGAGGCCGGTCCAACCCGCCCCGCCCGCTCGGGTTCGGGCGGGGGCGGGGCGGGGGCGGGGCATGGGGGAAACCCTGGGTGCCCCCGCCGGGCCAATCCGTGGCGCGCCGTTTGCGTTGTCTCTGCGGCTCACCCCTCCGTCCCCACATGAACCGACTGTCACTCACGCTCTTCGGCCTCACCGCCGTCTCTGTCCTCGTCCTCACCCTGCTCCTCGTCGCCTGCGGCGACCCGGCCTACGCCGCCACCCCGCCCCCGGCGACGGCGGCGCCCGCGAGCGGGGCGCCGGCCGACTCGACCGTTCCCGCCCGGCAGCGGCTCGAAGAGGCGCTCGCGCGGTACCAGCAGGTCGCCCAGGGCGGCGGCTGGTCGACCGTCCCCGACGGCGACCTCGTCGAGCCCGGCGACACGGCGGCGACGCAGGTGCAGGCGCTCCGCGACCGGCTCGCGGCGTCGGGCGAGTTGGGCGGGGCGGACCCGGCCGGCGACGTCTACGACGGCGCCCTCGTCGGCGCGCTCGCCCGGTTCCAGGCGACGCACGGGCTCGCGGTCGACAGCCTCCTCGGTGGCAACACGCGCGCGGCCCTCAACGAGAGCGCGGACCGGCGCGTCGAGCAGATCCAGTCCACGCTCGCGCGGTGGGACGAGCTCCCCGCCTTCCCGACCGGGCCGGACGCCCGCTACGTGGTCGTCAACGTGCCCGAGTTCCGGGTGCGCGCGTTCGAGGGCGGCCGCGAGGCGCTCCAGATGGAGGTCGTCGTCGGCGCGTCGTACGACGGGCGCGAGACGCCGCTCTTCCACGACAAGATGGAGCACGTCATCTTCCGCCCGTACTGGGGCGTTCCGGCGTCGATCGCGAGCGAGGAGCTGGTGTCGCAGGGGCCGTCGGCCCTCGAAGGCAAGGGGTTCGAGATCGCCGCGAACTACAACGCCGACGCGGAGGTCTACCCCATGACGTGGGCCAACCTCCGGCGCGTCGGGGACGGCGAGCTCCGGATCCGCCAGACGCCCGGCCCCGACAACGCGCTCGGGCTCGTGAAGTACATGTTCCCCAACCAGCACGCCGTCTACCTCCACGACACGCCGGCCGACCACCTGTTCGAGGAGGCCGACCGCGCGTTCAGCCACGGCTGCATCCGCCTGGAGAGGCCGGCCGAGTTCGGCGCCTGGGTGCTCGGCCCGCAGGGCTGGGACGAGGCCCGCGTCCGCGAGAACATGACGACGGGCGACCGCGAAAAGGTGGTGCTCGACGAGGAGATCCCGGTCTACATCGTCTACCTGCCCGTCTGGGCCGACGCGGGCGGGGCGGTCCACTTTGCCCAGGACGTCTACGACGAGATCAACTAACGAGAGGGACCGGTGGCACGCGAACAGGAGACACGAGACGAGACGGCAGAGCGCGCCGCCGCGGCGCCCGACGGCTCTACGCGGCCCGAGGGCGGGGCGGCCACCCCGCCCGGGGGGCGTGCGAGCCGGCTCCGCCCGGCGTTCGCGGTCGTGGCCGTGCTCGTGGCCGTCGCCGTCGCGTTCGCGCTGACGTCCCCGCCGCCGCCTGCGCTGCCGGCGCGCGTGGCCCCGGCCGACCCCGCCCCGCCCGGGCTCCTGGGGAGCGGGGCGGCGTTCGCCGTCCGTGCCGGCGACGTCGTCGTCCCGTTCGACACGCTCGCCGTGGTCGTGCTGCCCGGCGACACGCTCGCGCTCGAAGCGCTCTACGTCGCCGGCGAGGCCGAGGCGACGGCCTCGGGCGGGGCCATCCGGCGGACCGGCCCGCGCGCGTGGACCTGGACCGCCCCGCCCACGCCGGGCCTCTCGCAGGTCCGCGTGGCGGACGCGGGCGGGGAGGCCGTCGTGCTCCAGGCGCTCGCGCTGACGCCGTTCGACCACGCCACGGACCGGATCGGGGCGTACGAGATCGGCGACTACCAGGACGAGCCGATGGGCGGCGACTCGGCCTACGACGAGCCGCTCGGGTTCGTGGCCGTGACGGCCGAGACGCGCGACGTGCCCGTCTCGCCGAACTTCACGCTGGGCGACTTCCTGGCGAAGCAGGCGTCGGGGTGGCCCAAGTACGTCGCGCTCAGCCCGCACCTCCTGATCAAGATGGAGCGCCTGCTGGCGGCCGTGAACGAGGCCGGCGTTCCCGCCCGCGACCTCACCGTCATGTCCGGCTACCGGACGCCGGCCTACAACGCGGCCATCGGCAACACGACGGTCTACAGCCGCCACCTCTACGGCGACGCCGCCGACGTCTTCGTCGACGAGGACGGCGACGGCCGCATGGACGACCTCAACGGCGACGGCGTCGTGGACCAGGCCGACGCCGAGTGGCTCGCGGCGCTCGCCGACGGCGTCGAGGCGGTGCCCCACAACGCGCGCTTGGTGGGCGGGGTGGGCATCTACGGCCCCGCCCCGCACCGTGGCCCGTTCGTCCACCTCGACACGCGCGGCTCCCGCGTACGCTGGTAGCGGCCGGGGCGGCGGCCGGGGCGGCGGCCGGGGCTACTCGTCGGCGCGTGAGCTTGGGCGGGGGAGACCGTTCGACCTACGGGCTCGGTCTGAGTGCTCTGCCAAGCCGCTACTGTGCCGGGCGGGGCGGGCGCCGAGACCGGCCGGGGAGTCCCCCTCCTGGACAACCGTCAGGTCGGCGCAGCCAGGAGGGGCTAGGGGTGGTGGGTGGGCGGGGTGGCTCAGGTGAGGCACAAACCTCCGAAACTGGTATGAGCCGCCCCGCCCGCACGCGGCACGAAACGAAGAGTAGCGGGTGCGCCCCGGCCGTACCGAGTACCCTGTACCGAGTACCTCCTCCATCCAGCCATGCACGTCGTCGCCCCCGACCCCGTCCGCGCCGTCCTCAACCAGCCGCCGCCGCTGGAGGACTACAACCCGTACGCCCAGGACGCCGCGCTGCGCGAGGCCGTCGCCCGCGAGGGGGCGGGGTGGGCCGACGGCGAGGTCGACGCGTTCGGCGCCCGGTGCGGGAGCGCCGAGGTGCTCACGTGGGGCCGGCTCGCGAATGATCACCCGCCGGTCCTGCGCACGCACGACCGCTACGGCGCGCGGCTGGACACCGTCGAGTTCCACCCGGCCTACCACGACCTCATGCGGCTGGGCATCGGGGCCGGGCTCGCGGGCCGCCCGTGGACCGACCCGCGCCCGGGCGCCCACGTCGCGCGTGGGGCGGCCCTCATGCTCCGCCACCAGGCCGACGAGGGGACGACCTGCCCCATCACGATGACGTTCGCGGCCGTCCCCACGCTCCGGCTCCAGCCCGAGATTGCGGACGAATGGGAGCCGCGCCTGCTCTCGACCGACTACGACGAGCGCTTCCGCCCCGCCCCCGACAAGCGCGGCGCGACGGTCGGCATGGCGATGACGGAGCGGCAGGGGGGGACCGACGTCCGCGCCAACGTCACGCGCGCCGAGCCCGAGGGGCGGGGCGGCCCGGGCGAGGCGTATCGGATCACGGGGCACAAGTGGTTCTGCTCGGCGCCCATGAGCGACGCCTTCCTGGTGCTCGCGCAGGCGCCGGGCGGCCTCTCGTGCTTCTGGCTCCCCCGGTTCACGCCCGACGGCGAGGTCAACGCGCTCCGGCTCCAGCGGCTCAAGGACAAGCTGGGCAACCGCTCGAACGCGTCGTCCGAGGTCGAGCTGCACGGGGCGTGGGCGCGGCTCGTGGGCGAGGAGGGGCGGGGCGTGGCGACGATCATCGAGATGGTCCGCCACACGCGGCTGGACTGCGCGCTGGGCAGCGCGGCCACGCTCCGCCGGGCGCTCGCCGAGGCGGCCCACCACGCGGCGCACCGGCACGTGTTCGGGCGCCCGCTCGCCGAGCAGCCGCTGATGCAGAACGTGCTCGCCGACCTCGCGCTCGAGAGCGAGGCGGCGACGGCGTTCGCGCTCCGCCTCGCGCGCGGGTTCGACGCCGGCGAGGCCGAGGCGCCGTTCACGCGGCTCGCCACGGCCGTCGCCAAGTATTGGGTGACCAAGCGGGCCGCGGCGGGCGTGGCCGAGGCCGTCGAGTGCCTGGGCGGGAACGGCTACGTCGAGGAGTCGGGCATGCCGCGCCTGTACCGCGACGTGCCGGTCAACGCGATCTGGGAGGGCTCGGGGAACGTCCAGTGCCTCGACGTGCTGCGGACGGCGCAGAAGGCGCCCGAGGCCGTCGAGGCCGCGCTCGCCGAGATCGCCCTCGCGCGCGGCGGCAACCGGCACCTGGACACCCACGCCGGGCGCCTCGCCCGCGACCTGGCCGCGGCGGCGGCCGACCCGGGCGGGGCGGAGGGACAGGCGCGGCGGCTCGTCGAGGCGCTCGCGCTGGGGCTCCAGGGCTCGCTCCTCGTCCGCCACGCTCCGCCCGCCGTCGCCGACGCCTTCTGCGCGGCGCGGCTGGGCGGCGGCGGCCTCGCCTTCGGGACGCTCCCGCCCGAGGCCGACGCCCGCGCCGTCGTGGAGCGCGCGTGGCCGCCATTGGCGTGAGCCGGTGGATTCGTAGGGCAGCGGACCCCGCTAGATCCGTGCGTGCCCGCCCCGCTCGCGTGGGCGGGGTGGGGGCCGTTCCGGGGGGTATCCTGGAGCCGCCCACCCCGCCCTCACGCACGGGCGGGGCACCTGCCAACTTTCTGACCCATTGACTCACCGGCCTACCGAGCGAGCCCGTGTCTGACTACGACTTTATCGGCAAGCGCGTCCGCGTCCACCTGTACACGCGCGAGGGGCAGCTGCTGGCCGCCATCGAGGGCCGCGTGGCCGACGCCTCGGCCGGCGTCGTGGTGGGCCAGGACGGGGCGGGGCGGGACATCCGCAAAGACCTCGTCTACGTCGTCGGCATCGAGCCGGGGCGGGGGGCAGACGGCGAGCCGGTCCCGTACAAGAACTCGGCGGGCGGGGAGGGCGAGGGGTGGTTCGCGGTCCAGGACGTGACCGTCATCCCCGACGCCGGGCCGGCCCTCTCGGCCAACTAGCCGCCCCGCCCGCGCAGGCTCGTCGGGCGGCGTGGAGGGGCGGGGTGGCGTAAGGCGTTTGATGACCTACCTTTCGGGCGTCAGGACCGGCTCCACCCCTATGTCTCCGCCCGCTTCCTCGGCCGAGGTCGACCGCCTGCTCGCGGCGCTCCGCGAGGGCGACGGCGGCGCGTTCGACCGGCTGCTCCCGGTCGTCTACGAGGAACTCCGGGCGCTGGCCCGGGCCGTCCGGCGGGGGCCGTCGTGCGAGACCGTGAACACGACGGCGCTCGTCCACGAGGCCTACCTCCGGCTGGCCGGCGGCGGCGGCTCGTCGGACTTCGAGGGGCGGAGCCACTTTCTGGCCGTCGCGGCCAAGGCCATGCGCCACGTGCTCGTCGACCACGCCCGGCGGCAGGGGGCGCAGAAGCGGGGCGGCGGCCTCGCCCGCGTCGAGCTCTCCGAGACGCTGGCCGACGGGGGCGGGGCGGCGCCGGACGCCCACGTGCTCGCGCTCGACCGCTCGCTCGATCAGCTGGCGGCCCTCGACAGCCGGAAGGCGCGAGTCGTCGAGTGCCGGTTTTTCGGCGAGATGAGCGTCGACGAGACGGCCGCCGCGCTCGGCGTCTCGGCCGCGACCGTCCAGCGGGACTGGCGGCTCGCGCGGGCGTGGCTCTACCGGGCGCTCTCGGACCCCGTCTAGCCGCCCCGCCCGCATGGACCCCGCCCTCACAGACACCGACCGCGCCCGCTGGCTCCGCGTCGAGGCCCTGTTTGACCGGGCGCTCGGCCTCGACGGCGACGCCCGCGCTGCGCTCCTCGACCGCGAGGCCGGCGGCGACGCCGCGCTCCGGGCCGAGGTCGCGTCGCTGCTGGCGGCCCACGACGGCGCCGGCGCCTTTTTCGAGCGCGCGGTCCGCCGGATCGCCCCGCCCGACGTGTTCGCGCCGGGCGCCCGCGTCGGGCCGTACCGCGTCGAGGCGCGCATCGGCGAGGGCGGGATGGGCGTCGTGTACCGGGCGGCCCGGGCCGACGGCGCGTTCGAGCGGACCGTCGCGCTCAAGGTGCTCCGCTTCGGAGGCGGCGACGTCCGACGCTTTCTCGCCGAGCGCCAGACGCTGGCGCGGCTGGACCACCCGGGCATCGCCCGGCTCTACGGCGGCGGCCTGGCCCCGGACGGCCGGCCTTTCTTCGCGATGGAGCTGGCCGCGGGCGAGCCGATCACGGACTACGCCGCCCGCCGCGGGCTGGGCGTCGAGGCGCGGCTCGACCTGTTCGCCGACGTGTGCGCGGCGGTCCAGTACGCCCACTCGCGGCTCGTCGTCCACCGCGACCTCAAGCCGTCGAACGTGCTCGTGTGCGACGGGGGCGGGGCGGCCTGCGTCAAGCTCCTCGACTTCGGGATCGCCAAGGCGCTCGACGACCCGGACGTGACGGTCGCCGGGTCGGCCCCGCGGACGCCGACCTACGCGGCGCCGGAGCAGGTCGCGGGCGGGGCGGTCACGACGGCGACCGACGTCTACGCCCTCGGCGCCCTGCTCTACGAGCTGCTCACGGGCCGGCGCCCCCACGCCGGCGCCACGCGCGCGGACGTCGAGCGGGCGGTGCTCAGCGACGCGCCGCCCCGCCCGAGCGTGGCCGTCCGCGCCGCCCCGCCCGAGGGCGCCCCGGCCCGAGCCGCCCCGCCCGGGGCGCCCGAGCGGCTCGCGCGCCGGCTCGCGGGCGACCTCGACCAGATCGTGCTCAAGGCGCTCCGCAAGGAGCCCGAGCGGCGCTACGACGGGGCCGCGGCGCTCGCCGCCGACGTGGCCCGCCACCGCAGCGGGCTCCCCGTCGAGGCCCGGCCCGCCACCGTGCGGTACCGCGCGGGCTCGTTCGTCCGGCGCCACCGGCTCGGCGTGGGCGGGGCGGCGGCCGGCGTGCTCGTGCTGGCGGCCGGGCTCGCGCTCGCCGTCTGGCAGGGCCGCGTGGCGACGGCCGAGCGGGACCGGGCCGAGCGGGCGGCGGCGTTCATGGTCGGGCTCCTCGGCGAGTTCGACCCGAACCAGGCCGGCGCCGAGCGGCTCGACGCCGGCGACGTGCTCGACCGCGCCGTCCGCCGCGTCGAGGCCGACCTCGACGGCGAACCGGCGGTCCAGGCCCGGCTCTACGACCACGTCGGCCAGATCTACCAGACCTACGCCCGCTACGACGACGCCGGCCGCCTGCTCCGGCGGGCGCTCGACGCCCGCCGCGCGCTCTACGGCCGCGCGCACCGCGAGGTGGCCGAGAGCCTCAACCACCTCGCCTGGCTCGCCTTCGCGCAGGGCGACTACGGCGCGGCCGACTCGCTGTACGCGGCGGCCCTCGACGTGGAGACGGCGGCCGAGGGGCGGCGGACGCCGACGGCGGCCGAGGCCATCGAGGGCCGCGGGCTCCTCCGCCGGGCGGCCGGCGACCCCGACGGCGGCGTCCCGTTCGTCCGCGAGGCGCTCGCCATCCGCGAGGCGACGCTCGGGGCCGAGGCCCCCGAGGTGTACGCCTCGGTCAGCGCGCTCGCTACGCTCCACCACGTGGCGGGTCGCCCCGCCCAGGCCGCCCCGCTCTTCCGTCGGGCCATCGAGGGGCGGCGGCGGGCGCTCGGCGCCCACATCCTCACGGCCCAGTCGCTGAGCGACTACGGCGCGGCCCTCGCCGACCTGGGCGACGTGGGCGGGGCGGCGGCCGCCCACCGCGAGGCGCTCGCCGTCCGCCGCGGGCTCCTGGGCCGCTCGCACCCGCACGTGGCGCAGAGCCTGAGCCACCTCGGGTGGGCGCTCCAGACGCAAGGCCGCTACGCGGACGCCGAGCCGCTCTACCGCGAGGCGCTCGCCGGCCGCCGCGCGCACCTCGGGCCGGACCACGCCTCGGTGGGCAACAGCCTCCTCTTGCTCGGCGAAATCCGCCTGCTCCAGGGCGACGCCGGCGGGCTCGACGAGGTCGCCGACGGCGTCGCCACGCTCGCCCGTGCGCTCGGGCCGGACCACCCGACGGCGCTCGCGGCCGAGCGCCGCTGGATCACCAACCTCGACCGCGCCGGGCGGGGCGGGGCGGCCCGCGCCCGGGCCGCGCGCCTGCTCCCGCGCCTCCGCCGCGTGCTCGGGCCGGACCACGAGAAGACGCGGGAGTGCGAGCGGCGGGCCGCCGACGTCGAGGCCGCCCCGCCCGCACCCTCGTCTGACTCAGTGTAGGCCACCCCGCCCCGGGCTCCGGGCGGGGCGGAGGCTTCACAAACCGACGATCTCGACGCGCCGGTTCTGCTCGCGCCCGGCCGCCGTGTCGTTCGAGGCGATGGGCTGGTCCTCGCCCATGCCGACGGCTTCGAGCCTCGACGGCGAGACGCCGCGGCCCGTCAGCCACGCCGCGACGGCGTCGGCGCGCTGCTGGCTGAGGCGCCGGTTCGTGTCCGCCCCGCCCGAGGCGTCCGTGTGGCCCTCGATGCGGACGCGGAGCCCGGGGGCGTCTTCGAGGGCAGCGAGCAGCTGGGTCAGCTCGGCCGTGGACGAGCCCGTGAGCTGGGCGCTCCCGCTCTCGAACAGGATGCCGCGCGCCGTCACGCGGCCGCCGGTCGAAAGCGCGCCGTAGCCCGTCTCCTGGCCGCCGGAGCCCACGCGCAGGTTGTCGATGTACACCGTCTCTTCGGCGTAGGAGCCCGAGTATCTCTGGACGAAAAAGATGAGCTCCGAGCCCGGCGCTAGCTGGGCGTTTGGGATGTTGACCACCCGCGTCTCGTCGAGGTAGACCTTGAGGTAGGTCCCGTCCATCGTCGCGCGGACGGGGACGTAGCGCTCGGCTAGGGGCGCGTACCCTCCGAACGCGCCCGTACCACTGGAGCTGCCATCGGGAGCGATGAACCCGGTCTGATGCGGGACGCGGCCCGTGCCGCTGGCGATCCGGAAGGCGGTCATGTCCATCCAGGCCACGGCCTGCTCGCACGAGCGCATCCCGTCGAGCCGGCTGTACTCGTCGATCTTCGTCGTCGTGATGCAGAGCGCGGCGTTGGGCTCCATGTAGACGTCGAACTCGATCGTGAACAGGTCCGGCCGCTCGCCCATCGGGACGCCGAACATGGACTCGCGCAGCACGCGGAGCACCTTGTTGCCGCGGTCCTCGACGACGTCCATCTCGCCTTTGATGAACCGGATGGAGCCGGGGACGTTGCCGGTCCGCGTGCCCTCGAAGTCGTCCTCGAAGAGCGTGCGGGCGCCGGGCTCGAAGTCGAAGCCCGTGTTCGTGACGCCGGGGCGCGGCGGGCCGGCCGAGCCGGGCGCGCGGACGATCGCGCCCTCGACGTCGTCGGCGTCCACCGGGTTGCCGTTGCGGTCGACGGGCGTCCCGTCGCGGTCAACCAGGACCACGTTCTCGCCGCGGCCCGTCGCTTGGCGAACGCACGCGTCGTCGTCGAACGCGCAGCGGACGGCGTCCTCGCCGGCCGCGAACGCTCCGTCGATGGCGCCGTTGACGGCCCGGTTGGTCCGGTTGTCGATCTGACGGTTGAGGGCGCGCTCGGCGGCCTGGCCCGCGCGGTCCATGATGCGGTCGCCCGCGGCGCAGCCGGCCAGGGAGAGGCCGAGGACGGCGACGAGGAGGAGCGGGGCGGGGCGGTGGCGCATGGGCGGGGTGGTCGTGGGGGTCCACCCTCTACCACGGAGTTTGCGGCCCCGGCCGGTCACGCGAGCCAAGAACCGCCCCGCCCGTGCGGGGCCGCCAGGGCGGGGCGGCGGACCACCCCGCCCGCGCTACGCCTCGCCGGCCGGTGCCCTCGGGCGGGGCGGTTCTGAACGCCGCCCCGCCCTCAGCGAGCCCTTCCGGCGGAGGCGCCGACTTCCTCGCCTCTCGCGAAGACCGTCCCGGGATCGAAGTCG
Organism: Rubrivirga litoralis; assembly: GCF_031846415.1. Taxonomy (NCBI): domain Bacteria; kingdom Pseudomonadati; phylum Rhodothermota; class Rhodothermia; order Rhodothermales; family Rubricoccaceae; genus Rubrivirga; species Rubrivirga litoralis. Next base: position 62,574 of record NZ_JAVRHT010000006.1, read on the forward strand.
TGCCCCTCCGGCCACGTTACCGTCCCCGCCTCGACGCGGACCTGGGCAAAGTAGCCGGGGTCCGCGAGGCGCTGGAAAAAGTCGCTCCGCTGGAACGGCCGGGTGTCGAACAGTCGCTCCTCGCCGGACGCGAACCGGACGTGCAGAACCCCCTCATGGGCGGGGCGGGCCGAGACGATGGTGCGGAGGGCCATCAGCGGAGGGGGTCGATCTTGAACACGGGCTCGCCGGCCGCCGCCAATGCCCAGTTGGCTTCGAGCTCTTCAGCGTGGATCTCCATCCAGGCCTGGGCCAGCTTCAGCTTACCGCGGGGGAGGGTTCCGTCGAGAACCTCGCCGTCCGGGATGCGCAGGGCGGCCTCCTCCCCCTGGTACTTGACGTGGACGTGGGGCTCGTGGTGCTGACCCTCGTCGTAGAAGTACAGGTAAACGACGAGGCCGTAGTAGCAAGGAGACCGCAGGCATCGGTCCGAGGCGCGGGCGGGGCAACGTACACCCACCCCGCCCGCGCTACGCCTCGCCCGCCGGCGCCATCGGCACGTCCGCGCCGTCGCCCTCGGGCGGGGCGGGGCGGCCGCGCGAGGTTTCGAGCGCCACCCCGCCCCCAGGCGCGGCGACGACCGTGACCGTGTCGCCGTCGGAGACGAGGCCGGCCAGGATCTGCTCGGCCAGCTTGTTGGCCACCTGGCGCTGGAGCACGCGCTTGAGCGGGCGTGCGCCGAACGCGGCGTCGAACCCCTCGGCCGCGACGGCGTCGGCGGCCGCGTCGGTCAGCACGAGGCGGAGGCCGTGCGACTTCTCGGCCATCCGCCGCGTCCGGTCGAACTGGATGGCGACGATCTGGCGGATCTGGTCGCGGCCCAGCGGGCGGAACACGACGGTCTCGTCGATCCGGTTGAGGAACTCGGGCCGGAGCCGCGTGCGCAGGAGCGCCAGGAGCTCGTCGCGGAGCCGGTCGAGCTCGTCTTCCGTCACGTCCTGGCCCTGCCCGAGCTGCTGCGTGATGAGCTCCGACCCCAGGTTCGAGGTCATGATGATGAGCGTGTTCGAAAAGTCGACCACGCGGCCCTTCGAGTCCGTCAGGCGGCCGTCGTCGAGCACTTGCAGGAGCACGTTGTAGACCTCGGGGTGCGCCTTCTCGAACTCGTCCAGGAGCACGACCGAGTACGGCCGGCGGCGGACGGCCTCGGTCAGCTGCCCGCCCTCGTCGTAGCCCACGTAGCCGGGAGGCGCGCCGACGAGGCGCGAGACCGTGTGGCGCTCCTGGTACTCCGACATGTCGATGCGCACGAGCGCGTTCTCGTCGTCGAACAGCTGCTCGGCGAGCGCCTTCGCCAGCTCGGTTTTGCCCACGCCCGTCGTTCCGAGGAAGATGAACGAGCCCAGCGGGCGGCTCGCCTCCTGGAGCCCCGCCCGGCTCCGGCGGACCGCGTTCGCGACGGCCTCGACGGCCTCGGGCTGCCCGACAACGCGCTTTTCGAGCTCGCGCTCCAGGTGCAGGAGCTTCTCGCGCTCGGTCGCCAGCATCCGCGAGACCGGGATGCCCGTCGAGCGCGAGACGACGTCGGCGATGTCCTCGGCGTCGACCTCCTCCTTGAGCATCGCCCCGCCCTCCTGGACCTCGGCGAGCCGCGCCGTCGTGGCGTCGATGGTCTCCTGGAGCTCGGGGATCTGGCCGTAGCGGATCTCGGCCACGCGGCCGAACTCGCCCTGGCGCTCCAGGTCGGCCGCCTCGGTCTTGAGCCGGTCGATCTCGGCCTTCGACTCCTTGATCGTCATGACCAGGTCGCGCTCCTGCTCCCAGCGCGCGCGGAGCCGGTCGCGCTCCTCCTCCAGGTCGGCCAGGCGCGCCGAGATCTCCTCCACCCCGCCCTCGTCGCCCTCGCGCTTGACGGCCTCGCGGGCGATCTCCTGCGTGCGGACCTCGCGCTCGACGCGGTCGAGCTCCTCGGGCGTCGAGTCGATCTCGAGCCGGAGCCGCGACGCCGCCTCGTCGACGAGGTCGATGGCCTTGTCGGGCAGAAAGCGGTTGGTGACGTAGCGGTCCGAGAGCTCGGCCGCCGCCACGATCGCCCCGTCCGTGATGCGGACGCCGTGGTGGAGCTCGTAGCGGTCCTTGATCCCGCGCAGGATCGCGACGGTGTCCTCGACCGACGGCTCGGCCACGAGCACCATCTGGAAGCGCCGTTCGAGCGCCTTGTCCTTTTCGAAGTACTTCTGGTACTCGTCCAGCGTCGTCGCCCCGATCGCGCGGAGCTCGCCGCGCGCGAGCGCCGGCTTGAGGATGTTGGCCGCGTCCATGGCGCCCTCCCCGCCCCCGGCGCCCACGAGCGTGTGGATCTCGTCGATGAACAGGACGACCTCGCCGTCCGAGTCGGCCACCTCCTTTACGACCGCCTTGAGGCGGTCCTCGAACTCGCCGCGGTACTTGGCGCCGGCGATGAGCGCGCCCATGTCGAGCGCGAGGATGCGCTTCGAGCGGAGCCCCTCGGGCACGTCGCCCTCGACGATGCGGATGGCGAGCCCCTCGGCGATCGCCGTCTTGCCCACGCCGGGCTCGCCGACGAGGACTGGGTTGTTTTTGGTGCGGCGGCTCAGGATCTGGAGCACGCGGCGGATCTCCTCGTCGCGGCCGATGACCGGGTCGATGCGCCCCTTGCGGGCGGCCTCGTTGAGGTCGCGGGCGTAGCGGTTGAGCGCGTCGTACTTGGACTCGGCGTAGGGGTCCTGCACGCGCTGCCCGCCGCGCACCTGCTGGAGCACGCCGAGCACGGCGTCCTTGGTCACGCCCTGGCTCTGGAGCGCGTTGGCCACCCCGCCCTCGCCCTCGGCGAGGGCCATGAGCAGGTGCTCCGACGCGACGTACTCGTCGCCCAGCGCCTCGGCCTCCTGGAGCGCGGCGTCGAACGCGCGGTTGAGCGCGTCGCCGACGTACTGGCCGGACACCGACGCGCCGGTCACGGTCGGGAGCTTCTCGATGGCCCGGTCGGCGAGGGCCGAGAGCGTCTCGGCGTTGGCCCCGAGCCGCGAGAGGAGCGTGGGCACGAGGCCGCCCTCGTCCTGGAGGAACGCCTTGAGCAGGTGGGGCGGCTCGAGCCCCTGGTTGTTCTCGGCCTGCGCGATCTCGAGCGCGGCCTGGACGGCCTCTTGGGCCTTGACGGTAAACTTCTGGAGGTTCATGGGCGGGGTGGTCGGTTCGGCGGTCAGAGTGGCGGACGCCGGCGGATCAGAGTCGTTTCCCCTCCATCGGCGAAGGCCGTGCCAGGGGCGGGGCGGCTGCCACCATGGCAGCCGTTATTGGGAAAGAGTCGGCGGCCCCGTCTGCCGCCCCGCCCGCGGGAGCGGGGCGGACCCGGGCGGGGCGGAATGTCAGGTGGAAAGAGCGCGGCGATTTAGGAGCGGGGCGGCCTGCCGATACCCGCTCCTCGCGTAGCGCCGTCACGCCCATGAGCCCACTCTCGATGAGCAGAGCCGACGTTCACCCGACGCTGATGGGCGTCCGGTGGGTGGCCTCGGCGGCCGCGGTCGCGATCCCGTTTTTCTGGATCACGTTCTACCTCCAGGACCCGAGCTACGACGACCCGTTCGTCGGGCGGCTCGCTCTGGCCACGCTGCCGCTCGGGCTGGTCGTTGCGACGTTCGTGAGCAGTCGGGTACAGCGGCGGCCGGGCCTGGTCGTCGTGCCGGTGGCCTACGCCGTCGTCGGGTACTTCGGGTGGGTCTCGCTCCGCAACGGGTACGACGGGCCGTGGGCGGTGGGGCAGATGTTCCCCACGTTCGCCTGCGCCCTCGTGGTGGGGTTCATGAGCGACAGCGCCCGGCGCACGGGCTGGCTGCTGGTGGGGCTCACGGCCCTCAACTCGGCGTTCGTTCTCCTCACACCCGAGCCCGGGATTCAGCCGGCGCTGGCCGTCGGAGCCTTCGTCTTTATCGGGATCAGCACCTACGTCATGGCCGCCGCGCGGCTCCGGGCGATCCAGGAGCTGTCGGAGACGAGCCGCCAGGTGGCGGCCCACCAGCGCGAGACGGAGGAGAACCGGCGGGTGCTGCGGACCCTCCTCGACGCGCTCCCCGACGCCATCTTCGTCGTCGACCGCGAGGGCCGGTTCGTCACCGCCAACGCCGTCAGCGTCGCTCAGTCGACAGTCGATGCCCTCTGTGACCTGGTCGGGAAGCGGGCGCACGACGTGTTCTCGCCGGCCGTCGCGTCGCTGATCCACAGCGGGCGGCTCCCGGTCCTCGAAACGGGCCGCGCCATCTTCGACACGGAACACGTCTACCCCGACGTGGGCGGGGGCGCCCGCGTGGTCTCGACGACGCGCGTCCCCCTGTACGACCGCGAGGGCGGGGTGGTCGGCGTCGTCGGGATCACGCGCGACGTGACCGAGCAGCACGAGGCCCGGGCCGCGCTCCTCGCCGCGAAGGAGGCGGCCGAGGCGTCGACGCGGGCGAAGAGCGAGTTCCTGGCCAACATGAGCCACGAGATCCGCACGCCCATGAACGGCGTCGTCGGCATGACGTCGCTCCTGCTCGGCACGGCCCTCGACGACGAGCAGCGCGAGTTCGTCGAGACCGTGCGCACGAGCGGCGACGCGCTCCTCACGCTCATCAACGACATCCTCGACTTCTCCAAGATCGAGGCCGGGCACCTCGACCTCGAAGCCCACCCGTTCGACGTGCGGCAGGCGGTCGAGGACGCGCTCGACCTCGTCGCGCAGCGCGCGGCGGCTACGGGCGTTGAGCTGGCCTACCACGTCGAAGACGGCGTCCCCCAGCAGGTCGTCGGGGACATGACGCGCGTCCGGCAGGTGCTGGTGAACCTGCTCTCGAACGCGGTCAAGTTCACGCACGAGGGGAGCGTGTGCGTCCGCGTCTCGGCCGCCCCGCCCGAGGCCGCCCCGCCCGAGGCCGCCCCGCCCGAGGCCGACGTGCTGGGCAAGAGCGGGCCGGTCATGCCCGGCGAGGGCGGGGCGGTCGCGCTCCGGTTCGCGGTCGAGGACACGGGCATCGGGATCGCCGCCGACAAGGTGGACGCCGTGTTCGGGAGCTTCACGCAGGCCGACGCCTCGACGACGCGGGAATACGGGGGGACCGGGCTGGGGCTCGCCATCAGCCGCCGGCTCGTCGAGCTGATGGGCGGCGAGATCGGGGCCGAGTCGGAGGCCGGCGTGGGGTCTACGTTCACGTTCTCGGTCGCCGTCACGGTGGTGGCAGGCGAGCGCCAGGCGTTCCTCCAGCGCGAGCAGCCGGCGCTCGACGGCCGCCGCGTGCTCGTCGTCGACGACCACGCCGTCAACCGCGAGATCCTGACGCGGGTGGTGGAGCGCTGGGGCATGACGGCGGACGCGGTCGCCTCGGGCGGGGCGGGGCTCGCGGCGGTGGCCGAGGCGGACGGGGCGGGGCGGCCGTACGACCTCGTGCTCCTCGACATGCAGATGCCCGAGATGAACGGCGTGGAGACGGCCCAGCACCTCCAGGCGCGGCGCGCCGAGGCCGGCGACGGCCCCGCCGTCGTCCTGCTGACGTCGATCAACCGGGACGCCTCGCTCCGGGAGCGGGCGGCGGCGGCCGGCGTCCAGGCCGTGCTCTACAAGCCGACCAAGCCGGCTTCCCTCCACCGGACGGTCCTGGGCCTGTTCGGGGGCGGCTCCGACGGGCCGGACGCGGCGCCCGAGCGGCGGACGGCGTGGGTGGCTCGGCCGGGCGGGGCGGCGGCCGGCTCCGCTGCGCGGCCCCTCCGCATCCTGGTCGCCGAGGACAACGCGGTCAACCAGAAGGTGGCCCTCCGCCTGCTCGACCGCATCGGCTACACGGCCGACGTCGTCGCCGACGGCGCCGAGGCCGTCGACGCCGTCCAGCGGCAGGCCTACGACGTCGTACTCATGGACATGCAGATGCCCCACGTGGACGGGCTCGAAGCCACGCGCCGCATCCGCGCCGACCCCAACATCCACCAGCCCCGCGTCATCGCGCTCACGGCGAACGCGATGCGCGGCGACCGCGAGCTGTGCCTGGACGCCGGGTGCGACAGCTACCTCTCGAAGCCGGTCAACCGGGAGTCCCTGGCGGCGGCCATCGCGTCCGTCGCGGCGGGGCCGGCGGCCTCCGAGGCGGACCCGTTGCCCGCGTAGCGCCGGCAGGACCACCCCGCCCTCACACCCCGCTCAGCCGCCCCGCCCGGTTGCCCTGCCGCGCGAGGGCGGGGCGGTCTGCCCCGCTGCGCGTGGGCGGGGCGGTTTCTATAGTCCCGCCCCGCCCGGCCGATACCCGACGGGCGCCCCTCCGCCGCCATGCCGCTGCCCCCCGCCCTGCCACCCCGCCCCCACCACGAAGCCGGGGGGAAGGCCCTCGCCGAGTTCCGGTGGATGATGGGGATCGGCGCCGTCGCGAGCGTCGCCTTTTGGCTCCCGTACCGGCTCCTGGACCCGACGTACGTCGACCCTCTCGCCTACCGAGTCGCGTGCGCCGCGGTTTGCTCCGCGGTCATCGCGCTCACCCTCGTCTCCGCCGGCGTCCGCCGGAGGATCTACCCCGTCTCGGTCGTCGTGGCGTGCGGCCTGGTCGCGTACTTCACGTGGCTGGGAGTCCTCAACGGGCTGGACGGACCGTGGACCATGGGGATCTTCGTCGTGGGGAGCGGGCCGGCCATCATCATCGCACTGTACTCCCCGTCGACACGGTCCGTGTGGGGCGGGGTGGGGGCGCTCGTGGCGACCATGGCCGCTACGCTCGCCGTCGCCGGGGCGCCGGTCGGCGAGGCTCTCCTCCTCGTGTCGAACTTCGCCGTCATCGCCTCGCTCATCGCGATTACCGGGGCTGTCCACGTCCACGTGACGCGGGCGCTGCGGCGGAGTCGGGACGGCGTGGCCGCGCGGGAGCGGCTGCTGCGGACGCTCGTCGACGCCATCCCCGACGCCATCTTCGTCCGCGACGCCGAGGGCCGGTGCGTGGTGCGGAACGTCGCCGACGCCCGGCTGATCGGGCACGACGACCCGGCCGAGACAATCGGGCTCACCGTGTTCGACACGCTCCCCGCCCCGCTCGCCGCCGAGGTCGCGGCGGGGGACCAGGCCGTGATGGCGTCCGGCGAGGCCGTCCACGACCAGGAGGACTTCTACACAACCTCGGACGGCCGCGAGGTGTGGCTCTCGACGACGAAGGTCCCGCTCCGCGACGAGGGCGGGGCGGTCGTCGGGCTCGTCGGCGTCTCGCGCGACGTGACCGAGGCGAAGCGGGCCGAGGCCGCGCTCGTCGCCGCCAAGGAGGCCGCCGAAGACGAGCGGCGCGAGGCCGAGGAGCAGCGGGTCCTCCTCAGGACCGTCATCGACAGCCTCCCGGACTACGTCTACGTCAACGACCGGGCGGGGCGGTGCGTCACGCGGAACGCCTCGTGCTCGGCCATGCTGGGGTACGACCACGTCGAGGACGGCCTGGGCACGACGCCGTTCGACGTGCTCCCCGAGCCGGTGGCCCGGTACGACTGGGAGCGGCAGGTCCACGTGATGGAGACGGGCGAGACGCTGAGCGACGAGCAGTCGCTGACCATCGCCGGCGAGGAGCGGTGGTTCCACACGTCGAAGGTCCCGCTCCGGCAGGCCAACGGCGAGGTCGCTGGGCTCGTCGGCATCTTCCGCGACGTGACCGAGGCGCGGGCCGCCGAGGCCGCGCTCCGCGAGGCGAAGCGGGCGGCCGAGGCCCGCGAGCGCGAGGCGGAGGGGCAGCACGCGCTGCTCCGCGCGGTGATCGACACGGTCCCCGACGTCGTCGTCGCGATTGACAGGGACGGCCGCGTCCTCGCGGCCAACGTGGCCAGCCTCGCCGACGCGACGGTCGACTCGGTCGAGGCCGCCGTGGGGCGGTCGGTGTTCGAGGTGTTTGTCGGCTCGATGGCCAAGCAGATCTTCCGGAGCCGCCTCCCCGTGTTGGAGTCGGGCGAGGCCATCCTCGACGTGGAGCACCCGCTCGCCCGTCCCGACGGCGAGGAGCGGACAGGGCTAACCTCGCGGGTCCCGCTCTGCGACGGGGGCGGGGCGGTCGTCGGCGTGGTCGGCGTCACGCGCGACGTGACCGACGAGCGCCGCGCGCGGGCTGCCGTCGAGGACCAGAAGCGGCTGCTCCAGGCAACCGTCGACGCGCTCCCGCTCTCGGTCCTCGTCATGGACGCCGACTTCCGCGTCGCCCTCGCCAACGCCGACGCCAGCCGGTACAATCCGGTCGCGGCGCCCAGCGACATAATCGGGAAGCGGGCGGCCGACACGCTCCCCCCGGCGCTCGCCTGCGACATCGAAGGCCGGATGCAGGCCGTCCTCAAACGGAACGCGCCGGGCTGCCCGTTCGAGCACCCGCTCCTCAACGGGACCGGCGACCGGCGTACGGCCGAGACCACGCACGTCCCGCTCCGCGACGCCGCGGGCGGGGCGGTCGGGGTCATCGCCGTTACGCGCGACGTGACGGTCGAGCGGGAGGCCCAGAGCGCGCTGGTCGCGGCCAAGGAGGCGGCCGAGGCGTCGACGCGGGCGAAGAGCGAGTTCCTGGCCAACATGAGCCACGAGATCCGCACGCCCATGAACGGCGTCGTCGGCATGACGTCGCTCCTGCTCGGCACGGCCCTCGACGACGAGCAGCGCGAGTTCGTCGAGACCGTGCGCACGAGCGGCGACGCGCTCCTCACGCTCATCAACGACATCCTCGACTTCTCGAAGATCGAAGCCGGGCACCTCGACCTCGAGGAGGCCCCCTTCGATGTGCGGCAGGTGGTCGAGGACGCGCTCGACCTCGTGGCCCGGCCGGCGGCCGAGAAGGGCGTCGAGCTCGTCCACCTTGTCGATGCCGAGGTCCCGGCCGCCGTCGTCGGCGACGCGACGCGCGTGCGGCAGGTGCTGGTGAACCTGCTCTCGAACGCGGTCAAGTTCACGCACGAGGGGAGCGTGTGCGTCCGCGTCTCGGCCGCCCCGCCCGAGGCCGCCCCGCCCGAGGCCGCCCCGCCCGAGGCCGCCCCGCCCGAGGCCGCCCCGCCCGAGGCCGACGCGCTGGGCGAGGGCGGGGCGGTCGCGCTCCGGTTCGCGGTCGAAGACACGGGCATCGGGATCGCCTCTGACAAGCTCGACCACGTGTTCGGGAGCTTCACGCAGGCCGACGCCTCGACGACGCGGGAGTACGGGGGGACCGGGCTGGGGCTCGCCATCAGCCGGCGGCTCGTCGAGCTGATGGGCGGCGAGATCGGCGTCGAGAGCGAAGCCGGCGTGGGGTCCACGTTCGCGTTCACCGTCCCGCTCGGCGTCGCGCGCCCGCCCCGCCCGCTGGCCCGCCGGGACGCCACGCTCGGGGGGCGCCGCGTGCTCGTCGTCGACGACAACGGGGTGGGCCGCGGGGTCCTCGCGCACCTTGTCGCCCGGTGGGGGGGCGAAGTCGAGGAGGCGGCGTCGGGGCCGGAGGCGCTCGCCGCCGTCGACCGCGCGGCGGGGGCGGGGCGGCCGGTCGACGTCGTCGTCCTCGACACGCAGATGCCCGGGATGAGCGGGCTCGACGTGGCCCAGGCGCTCGCCGCGCGCCCGGACGGGGCCGACTGCCCGGCCGTCGTCATGCTCACGTCGATCACGCGCGACCGCGCGGTCCGCGAGCAGGCGCTCGCCGCCGGCGCTTGCGCCGTGCTCTACAAGCCGGTCAAGCCGGACGCCCTCTTCGGCGCCCTCACCAACGCGCTCGCTTCGCCCTGCCCCGACGACGACGGTGGGGTGGGCGACGCCCCAGATGTGGGCGATACCCCGGACGCGGGCGGCACGCTCATCGTCCGGGCGGAGCGGGCTCCGCCCACTGTCCGCATCCTGCTGGCCGAGGACAACGTGGTCAACCAGAAGGTGGCCCTCCGCCTGCTCCAGCGGCTCGGCCACACGGCCGACGTGGTGGCCGACGGGGTCGAGGCCCTCGACGCGCTGGCCCTGCGCCCCTACGACCTCGTGCTCATGGACGTGCAGATGCCGCGGATGGACGGGCTCGAAGCCACGCGCCGCATCCGGGCCGACCTCCCGCCCGACCGCCAGCCCTACGTCCTCACGCTGACGGCGAACGCCATGCGCGGCGACCGCGAAACGTGCCTGGACGCCGGCGCCGACGACTACCTCACCAAGCCCGTCACCCTCGACGGCCTCCGCGACGCGCTCGCCAAAGCGGCCGGTCTGGGCCGCCCCGCCCCCGTGGCGGCGGCGTAGGGCGGGGCGGCGCGCGCAGGACGACCGTGCGCCTGGACCGGCGCGCGCGCGGACGCTGCGGACCGCCCGCCCCGCCCAGGAAGCGGGCGGGGTGGGACGCGGTCCCCGCCCCGACCGCCGCGGGATGGCGCTTGGCTTTCGCGCCTCGGATCCCGCCCCGCCCTTTACCCGGGGGCGAGGCGGGCCGATAGGAAGGGGACACCGACCCCGGCTCCATGTCCCTCTCTTCGCCCTCCGGCGACTTTGCTCAGTTCGGGTTCCCGGACCCGACGCCCGAGTTCGTCCTCATCACGACGGCCGGCGACGGCGACGGCCGCGCGCTCATCGACGGCGTGGTCGTGATCCCCGGCCTCCCCGTCTGCCGCGTCCGCATGCGGACCGACGAGGGGCGCGTCCACCGCGACGGCCCGGGCCGGCGGGCGCTCGTCGGCTACGTCCGCGCGGCGCTCCACGAGGACGTTGTGGCGGAGCTGCCGTGGAACTGAGCGGAGCGAAGTCGGCCTCCAGCTAGAGGCGGCGCTCGCGGGCGGGGCGGGGCGGGATCGGCCTCCCCGCGAGCACTGGAGCGGGCGGGGTGAGTCAGCGCCCGCCGTCGTCGTACGGGTCGCCGTACGCATCGTCGTAGCGTCCGTCGTCGTCGTCCTGCGGGCCGTCCGCCGCCCCGCCCCCGGAGCCCTTGAGGGCGGACCGGAGGTCGACGCCGCCGTTGGGGTCGAAGTCGAGCGTGCGGATGGGGAACGGGATCGTCACGCCGTTCGCGTCGAACGCCGCCTTGATGGCCTTGATGGCCCGGGACTGCGCGTCCAGGAAGTCGGTCTGCTTTCCGAACGAGACCCAGAACCGGAGCGTGAAGTTAATCGACGAGTCGCCGAACTCGCTGTAGTAGAGCTGGACCGGCTTGTCGCGGGCGATCCCGTCGAGCCCCTCGATGGCCCGGACCGCCACCCGCTCCGCGTGCTCGAGGTCGTCGCCGTAGCCCACGCCGCACGCCACGTCCACGCGCCGGTCGAGCCGGGCCGAGTAGTTCACGATGGGGTCCCCGAACACCTTCGCGTTGGGGACGATCACCTTCTGGCCCGCGAACGTGTCGATCACCGTCGACCGCAGCGAGATCTCCTTGACGGTGCCCATGAACCCGTTGGACTCGATGATCTGGCCGACCACGAACGGGTTGCGCACGGCCATGAGGACGCCGGCGATAAAGTTGGCCGCGATGTCCTGGAACGCGAACCCCAACGCCAGCCCGACGATCCCGGCCCCGGCCAGGAGGGTCGTCACGACGCCGCTGAGGCCGATGACCCGGAGCGCCAGGAACAGCCCGACGGCGAGCACGGCCACGTAGGCCAGCGTGCTCAGCAGCTCGACGACGTTCCGGGCCTGCGGCGCGTGGTCCGTCACCCGGAGCAGCAGGGCCGACACGACGCGCCGAGCGAGCCGGGCCAGGAACGCGGCCGCGACGACGATGAGGACGGCGACGAACAGGTTCGGCAGGAGCACGACGAGCCCCTCGTACCACTCGCCCAGCTTGATCCACAGCCCCGACGCCGCGTCGCTCACGTCGAGGGGCTGGAGGACGAGCGAGTCGACGGCGGCCGAGTCGGGGGCGGGCGGGGCGGTCTGCATGGGGCGGTCGGGGGGGGGCGGAAGCTACGGAGCGCCCGCGGCGTCCTCCATCCCCGCCTCGGCGGCCCGGTCGAGAGCCTGCACGAACGCCTCGACCGGCTGCGCGCCCGAGAGCGCGAACTGTCCGTCGAACAGGTAGAGCGGGACGCCCGAGATCCCGGACTGCGCGGCAATCTCCTGGCTCCGCCGGACGTCAGCCTCGAAGCGGTCGTCGCCGAGCAGCGCGCGGGCGTCGGCGGCGGGGAGCCCAGCGTGCTCGGCGATGGCTACGAAGTCCTCGGCGTCGTTCAGGTCGCGGCCGTCGGAGAAGTAGCCCTCGAACAGGGCGTCGGCCGTCTCGAAGGCGCGGTCGTAAGTGGCGCCGAGGAGCACGAGGCGGTGGGCGTCGGTGGTGTTGGGCGCCCCGGCCAGCCGGTCGAACCGGAACGCGAGCCCGGCCTCCCGCCCCGCCCGCGTGACGTGGTCGAAGGCGGCGCTCATGGCGTCGGCGCCGCCGAACTTCTGCTCGAAAAACGGCTCACGCGGGGCGCCCTCGCGGGGGAGCCCGGGCTGGAGCTGGAACGGCCGCCACCGCCGCTCGACGCCCAGGTGCGGCCGGGCGTCGAGGGCGGCCGCGAGGCGCGCCTCCCCGATGTAGCACCACGGGCAGGCGATGTCAGCGAACACGTCGAGGGTCATGGGGGATGGGGGATGGGGGATGGGGGATGGGGGATGGGGGATGGGGGATGGGGGATGGGGGATGGGGGATGGGGGATGGGGCGGGCGCCGCGAAAAGTTCCGGCCACCCCGCCGTGTGTCGTAGGGACGACCGCCGCCCCGCCCGAGGCCGCCCCGCCCGCGTAGCACCATAGGGACACGACGCGTCGTGTCTGGGGCGGGCGGGGCGGTCTTGGACGGCCCCAGCCCTGTGACCCCAGCCTCGTCCGGCCGCCCCGCCCGTCTGAGCGGCCGCCCGCCGTGGGAGCAGCCAGACCCGCCACCGCACGTCGGCAGCGGGGGCGGGGTGGTCGCTACGCCGCCCCGCCCCGCTCGCCGAGGCGGCGCTCGGCGTGCGCCAGCATGGCCGGCGTGTCCACGTCCTGCCAGAACCCGTCGCCCACGTCGAGCGCCGCCATCCGGCCCCGCTCGGCCAGGCGGCGGACGCCGTCGGAGAGCGCGGCGTCGCCCCGCTCGCGGTCGACGGCGGCGAGCGCGTCCGGGAGGGCGTCCGTGCACACGAAGACGCCCGTGTCGACGGCGTCGAACGCCTCCAGCTCCTTCCCGATCGCCACGACGCGGCCGTTCGCCGTCTGCACCTTGGTCGCGTCGTCCATGTCGAAGACCGTCTCCAGCTTGTAGTCCACGAGCAGCGTCGCGCCGTCCGGGGCGGGGCGGTGGTCGCGCACGAGGTCCCACACCTCGTCGCCCACGACGTGGTCGGCCATCGTGAGCACGAACGGGCCGTCGAGGTGCGGCCGCGCGGCCAGGACCGAGACGCCGTTCGAGTCGGCGTACCGCTCGTTGACCACGAACGCCAGCTCCAGCGGCCCGTCGTAGGCCGCCTCGACGCCTGCGCGCACCTCGTCCGGCTCGAACCCCAGGACCACGACGGCTCGGGCGCACCCCGCCCGTTCGAGGCCGCGGAGCGTCCGCGCGGCGAGCGGGACGCCGGCGACCGGCGTGAGCGGCTTGAGCGCCGTGCCCGCGTCGACGCCGGCGAGGCGCGAGCCGAACCCGGCGGCGAGGACGAGCCCCGCCCGCCCTGCGGGCTCCCGCCCCGCCCCGCCCGTGCCCGCCGGGGCGGGGTGGCCGGCGGCGCTCACGAGGCGTCCGCGTTCTCGTAGATCTCGTCGTTTTCCGAGAGGTGCGTGAGCGGCTCCTCGCCCATCATCACGCGGAGCGTGTTCTTGAGTCGGACGTGCTGGATGAACAGGTCGTGCTCGGGCACGTGGCCGACCTCGACGTGCGGGCTCTTAAAGTAGAACGAGAGCCACTCCTGGACGCCCGACCGCCCCGCCCGCGCGGCGAGGTCGAGGAAGAGCGCGAGGTCGAGCACGATGGGCGCCGCCAGGATCGAGTCGCGGCACAGGAAGTCGACCTTGATCTGCATCTTGTAGCCCAGCCAGCCGAAGATGTCGATGTTGTCCCAGCCCTCCTTCTCGTCGCCCCGCGGCGGGTAGTAGTTGATGCGGACTTTGTGGTAGAGGTCCTCGTAGAGGTCGGGGTAGACGTCGGGCTGGAGGATGGAGTCGAGCACGCCCGTCTTCGTCACCTCCTTGGCGCGGAAGCTGTCGGCGTCGTCGAGGATCTCGCCGTCGCGGTTGCCCAGGATGTTGGTCGAGAACCAGCCGTTGACGCCGAGCATCCGGGCCTTCATGCCCGGGGCCAGGATCGTCTTCATGAGCGTCTGGCCCGTCTTGAAGTCCTTGCCCGCGAGCGGGACGCCCTTCTCCTCGGCGAGCTGCTCCAGGGCCGGCACGTCGGCTGAGAGGTTGGGGGCGCCGTTCGCGTACGGGACGCCCTCCATGATGGCGGCGTAGGCGTAGAGCTGGGACGGCGAGATGGCCGGGTCGTCGTCCTCGAGCCCCTTCTCGAACGCCTCGACCGTCTCGTGGCACGGGGCGGGGCGGAGGTACACCTCCGTCGACCCGCACCACACCATGACGGCGCGCGCGGCGCCGGTCTCGTCGAGCCGCCGGCGGATGTCGGCGCGGAGCGCCTCGGCCCACTCCTTCTTGGTCCCCTCCGGCTTCACGTTCGGGCCGTCGAGGCGGCGGACGTACTGCTGGTCGAAGGCGGCCTCCATCGGCTTCACCGTCCGCAGAAAGCTCTCCATGGGCGCCAGCTCGTGCTTGTCGATCACGCCGGCGTGGAGCGCCGCGTCGTAGGCGTCGGCCGCGTGGACGTCCCACGCCCCGAACTCCAGGTCGCCGAGCGGGGCGATGTCGCAGAAGTCGCGGATGAGCGGCGTCCGGTTCTCGGACCGCGCGCCCAGGCGGATCGTCTGCATCTGCGAGAGCGACCCGAAGGGCTGCCCCGCCCCCTGCCGCACCATCTCGACGCCGGCGACGAACGTGGTGGCCACGGCGCCGAGGCCGGGCGTGAGCACGAGGAGCTTTCCTTCGTGCGGGGTGACGGCGTGGTGAGCCATGAGAGCGGGGTGGAGGGGGAGATTGCCTGGCCGCGAAGCTACGGCCGGTGCCGTGAGCCGCCCCGCCCTCTCCGCCGCGGGCGCCCGCCCCGCGCCGCCGGGGGCGGGGTGGGAGCGCCGTCCGCCCCGCTCGGCCCGAAACGTTCACGGGCAGACCCCGGCTTCTAAACGGACGATTCCCGCACGGGCGGGGCGGGCCGAGATCGAGGGCGGGGCGGCCCCGGCGTAACCCGCTTCTCCGAGCGCCGTACGGGCGCCCCGAACCGCCGCCCCGCCCCATGACCAAGGCTCCGCTCCCGGTGCGTCTCGCCGCCCCGCCCCTCGTGCCGTCCAGTGTCGCGTTCCTGCGGCTGGTCTGGCGCGAGCTGGCCGCCCCGCCCGTCGTGGACGCGGCCTTCCCAGGCGTCCGCCTGGCCGACGTGCCCGTCACGCTGGGCGGGTTGGGGGACGGCGCGCTGTCCGTGGCGGGGACGCTGTCGCTCCACCGGACGGCAGCGGGCGCGCACCGGCTCGGCGTGGAGTTGCCGCACCCGCTGTTCGGCGGGCTCCGGCTGCCGGTGCGGCGGCGCGTCTACTCGCTGGACGACGTGCTTGACGTCCGGTGGGAGCCGGGGCGCTGGGGCGGCACGCTCCGGCTGACGCCGATGGAGCGGGGCGGCCTCCGCGACCTCCCGGGCCGGCCGCGCGGCGCCGTCTCGTTCGGCGTCGGGCGGGGCGACCGGGCGCGGGCCGAGGCGTTCGCCCACGCCGTCGCCGTGGCGGACCTGCCGGCGTAGCGGGGGCGCTGACACCCGGTTGCCGAGTGGTTGCGACACGCCCACCCCGCCCTCTTCCTCTGGGCGAGGGGCGGGGACACGGGCGGGGTGGCGAATGCCTTGCAAACTCAGCGATCCCGTGTCAGAACCGAGATGAGGGAGCGGCGGCGACGGGCGAAAACGAACGGAGGGACGAGCGTTTGTCTGCCCGTCCCTCCATCCCCGATCCCTCCCTCATCCCTCGGCTACAGGTCCTCCCAGTACTCGGCCGGCATGTCCTGCGCGAGCGCGAGCGCGCCCTGGGCGCCGCTGTAGAGCGGGTCGTCGACGGTGCGGACGCGGGCGGGGCCGGTCTTGGCGAGCTCGGCCTCGAGCATCTCGGCGAGCCCGCGGATCTGGCCCCCGCCGCCGGCGAGGTACACGTTCTTGCGGACGGTCTCCTGGAAGTCGGGCTCGTAGCGCGAGAGGAGGTCGGCGGCCGCCTCGACGAGGGCCGGGACGATGCTCTCGCACGAGGCCCGGAGGTCGTCCGTCACGTCGTAGTCGCCGAGCGTGGAGGCGTCGGCGCCGCGCGCCGAGACCTTGCCCTCGGGCTCGCCGACGAACGCCGAGGCCTCCTTGACCTGGCGGAGCGTGGTCTCGCCAAAGCGGACGGACGGGTACCGCTCGCTGAGGCGCCGCGCGAGCTGGCGGTCGATGGCGTCGCCGGCCAGCGTGAGCGTCCGCTGGTCCTCCTCGGTCGGCATCGTCCCGTGCATGACGCACAGGTCGGCCGTGCCGGCGCCGATGTCGACGATCATGGCGCCGTCGAGCGCGTCGATCCCGTAGGCGACCGCGAACGGCTCGGACACGATCATGAGCGCCTCGGCCAGGTCGCCGACGACGTCGCGGACGGCCGCCTTGCTCGCGTGGAGCGCCTCGGCCGGCACGCCGATCGCAGCGCGGACGGGCTGGTCGTCCTCGGTCTGGACGGCTTCGAGCAGGTGGCGGATCAGCTCGCGCACGGCCTCGTGGTCGCGCTCGGAGCCCTCGCGGATCACCCCGCCCTCGAGCGGGCGCACGAGGTCGAGCGACATCCGGTGGCGGACGGCGTCCGCGCCGTAGAGGACCTCTTTCCCGAGCATCTTGCGGGAGACGAAGTCCTTGGGCCAGCCGACGTAGCTCTCGACCCACGTCGTCTTCTCGTTCGAGGCGGCCGCCGCGCTCCGCGACGTGCCCAGGTCGATGCCCACGTGGAGCGGGGCGGAGGTCTTATCGGTCTTCTTCGCGGGGGGCATCGGCGGCGGCGGGTGGGGGGGAGCCCTGAAGGTACGTGAGGACGCCCGCTTCGAGCGCGGCGGCGATCGCATCGCGGTAGGCCGCCGTGCGCAGGCGGTCTTCCTCGGCGGGGTTGCTGAGCGCCGTGATCTCGGCCAGGATCGCCGGCGCCTCGGTGTGCAGGAGCACGGCGAACGGGGCCGGCTTGGCGCCCCAGTCGGCCCGCGACACGAGGCCGCCCTGGTCCACGAGCGCCCGCTGCACCGACTCGGCGAGCGCCCGCGACTCCTGGAGCTTGACGGCCATGCCCGCCCGGCGCACGGCCGCGTTGAACTCGGCGACCGAGAACCCGCCGCCCGCGTTGCCGGCTCGCGCCAGCGCCCGCGCCGTCGAGTCCGCCTCGACGCCGAAGTAGTACGTCTCGACCGGCGCCAGCGCCGGGTCGGGCAGCGCGTTGACGTGGACCGAGACGTAGAGGTCGGCGCCGGCGCGGTCGGCGAACGCGACGCGCTCGGCCAGCGACACGGCGCGGTCGTCGTCGCGCGTCAGGAGCACGCGGTAGTCGCCGCCCCGCTCGAGCCGGTCGCGGAGCCGCCGGGCCACGTCGAGCGTGACGGCCTTCTCCTCCAGCCGTCCCGGGCCGACGGCGCCGGGGTCGTAGCCCCCGTGGCCGGGGTCGACCACGATCGTCCGCACGTCGAGGCCCAGCACGTCGGCCACGCCGCCCGAGCCGGCGGGGCGGGGCGGGGCGGGGTCCTCCAGCGCGCCCGCGTCCGCGGCGGGGGGCGAGGGCGGGGCGGGCTCGGGCCGCGCGAGCGCCCACGCCCCCACGGCGGCGAGCGCGACGGCGAGCGCCGCGGCGACGGCCACCCACGCCCGCCCCGCCCCGCCCCGCTCGGGCGGCGGCGGCGTGGGGGCGGGGCGGCGCCGGCGGGGCGGCGGCGTGCCGGTCCGGTTGGTCTCGTAGACCTCGCGGAGGATGGCCTGTTTGCCGGGGCGGCGCCCGGGCGGGGCCTGAGCCATGAGTGCACGGGGCGGGGGGACCGTCCCCGCAGTCTACGCCGCCCCGCCCGGGCGGGGTGGGCTCCGGGCGGACGGGGTGCGGGCGGGCGGGCGCTCTGGGCGGGGCGGGGTGGGGTGGGGTGGGCGCACAAACCCGGCCGCCCCGCCCGCTCAGGCGCCGCCCCGCTCCGACCGTTCGAGCACGTACTGGAAAATGAGCGGCGCCACGATCGTCGCGTCCGACTCGACGATGAAGCGCGGCGTGTCCGGGCCGAGCTTGCCCCACGTGATCTTCTCGTTGGGGACGGCGCCCGAGTACGACCCGTAGCTCGTGGTCGAGTCCGAGATCTGGCAGAAGTAGGCCCACAGCGGCGTCCGCCGGTCGAGGTCCTGCTCCAGCATGGGGACCACGCAGATCGGGAAGTCGCCGGCGATGCCGCCGCCGATCTGGAAAAAGCCGATGCCCGCGCCGTCGGCGTTGGCCGTGTACCAGTTGGCCAGCCACGTCATGAACTCGACCCCGTGCTTGACGGTGTGCGGGCTCTTGACGTCGCCGGCCAGGACGTGCGCGGCGAAGATGTTGCCCGTCGTCGAGTCCTCCCAGCCCGGCGTCACGATCGGCAGGTCGGCCTCGGCGGCGGCCACGAGCCAGCTGTCTTTGGGGTCGATCTGGTAGAACTCCTCCAGACGGCCCGAGCGGATGATCCGGTAGAGCACCTCGTGCGGGAACAGACGCTCGCCTCGCTCCTCGGCCCCGCGCCACTCGTCGACGAGCGCGGCCTCGATGCGGCGGAACGCCTCCTCCTCGGGGATGCACGTGTCGGTCACGCGGTTCATGCCGCGCTCCAGGAGCGCCTGCTCGTCGGCCGGCGTGAGGTCGCGCCAGTTCGGGAGGCGCTCGTAGTGGTCGTGCGCGACGAGGTTGAACAGGTCCTCTTCGAGGTTCGCGCCCGTGCACGAGACGATGTGGACGTGCCCGCGGCGGATCATGTCCGCGAGCGAGAGCCCGATCTCGGCCGTCGACATGGCGCCGGCGAGGGCGACGAGCATCCGCCCGCCGCCGTCGACGTGGGCGCGGTACGCCTCGGCGGCGTCGACGAGCGCGGCGGCGTTGAAGTGGCGGTAGTGGTGGCGGAGGAAGTCGGAGACGGGGCGGTCGGACACGGCTCGGGCGGGGCGGGGTGGTCGGGGAGATGCGGACGGTGGCCTCGGGACGTTCACGGGAGCGCGGGCGGTCCGCCGTCGTAGCTTTTTCGCCGGCTCTCCAGGCCGCCCCGCCCGCTCCTGTAGCCTGCGCCGCCCCGCCCGAGCTCACCCCCCGCTTTCCGGCAGGTCGCCTCGCTCCCGGCGCACAAACGGGGGGTGCATTCCCACCGCCCCACGCGCGCCTCGTTCCCGACTCGGGCGGGGCGGTGCCCCCGCCCGAACCGCCCCGCCCCGCTCGCGTCCGAGCGCCCCGTCACCCCGCCCCGCCCGCCGTTGCAGATCGACGCCCCGACCGTTTCCGAGACCGCCCCGCCCGAGGCCGCGTGGGCGCCCGCCGACGCCGTCGGCCTGTACCACATGGGCGCCTGGGGCGAGGGGTACTTCGGGGTCAACGACGCCGGCCACGTCGTCTGCCGGCCGGACCCGCGGCGCGAGGGCGAGATCGATCTGGCCGCCGTCGTCGACGAGGTGGTCGCCGGCGGGCTGCGGCTCCCGGCTGTCGTCCGGTTCCAGGATTTGCTCGACACGCGTGTGCGCCAGCTCAACGAAGCGTTCCAGGCGGCGATCGCCGAGGCCGGCTACGGCGGCGCCTACACGGGCGTCTACCCGGTCAAGGTGAACCAGCTCCGCGAGGTGGTCGACGAGATCGTCGAGGCGGGGCGGCCGTACGGGTTCGGGCTCGAGTGCGGGTCGAAGACCGAGCTCGTGGCCACGCTCCCGCGGCTCGAGTCCGACGACACGCTGTGCCTGGTCAACGGATACAAGGACGCGGCCATGCTCGGGCTCATCCTGACGTTCCAGCGGCTGGGCCGGCGCGTGCTCCCGATCGTCGAGAAGACGGCCGAGCTCGACCAGTTCCTCGCGCTCGCCGAGGCGGCCGGGCAGCCGGCCCGGTTTGGGCTCCGCGTCAAGCTCTCGGCCGTGGCCCCGGGGCCGTGGACGAAGTCGGGCGGGACGCTCTCGAAGTTCGGCGTCTCGCTCCCCGAGGTCGTCGACGTCGCCGACCGCCTGCTGGCGACGGGCCGCGCCGACGCGCTCCGGCTCCTCCACTTCCACGTGGGCAGCCAGATCGGCGACGTGGGCGCGCTCAAGACGGCCGTCCGCGAGATCACGCGCGTCTACGCCCACCTCACGAAGCGCGGCCTCGAGATCCCGTACCTCGACGTGGGCGGCGGGCTCGGCGTGAACTACGAGGCGCTCCCGCTGGGGGCGGGGCGGGGCGGCGTCGACTACTCGATGCAGGAGTACGCCAACGCCATCGTCTACGCGGTGGGCGAGGTGTGCGAGGCCGAGGGCGTGGCCCCGCCCCACCTCGTGAGCGAGAACGGCCGCGCGGTCACGGCGCACCACTCGGTCTTGGTGGTGGACGCGCTCGAGCAGACCGAGAAGCCGGGCGTCGCCGACGACTTCGCGCTCCCGGCCGACGCCCACCCGGTCGTCCGCGACCTCGACGCGCTCCGGGCGTCGGCGGGCGGGGCGGTCGGGCTGGGCGAGCTCCTGGAGGTCGTCCACGACGCGACCGAGGCCCGCGAAAAGGCCGAGGCCCTGTTCCAGTACGGCTACCTCGACATCGGGCCGATGGCGCTCGCCGAGCGCCTGTACTGGACCGTCTGCCGGGCCGTCCACGCCCGCGTCGAGGCGGCGGACCCGGACTGGACCCCGCCCGAGCTGGAGGCGCTGGGCGACGCGCTCGCCGACCAGGTGCTCTGCGACTTCTCCGTCTTCCAGTCGCTCATGGACCACTGGGCGCTGGGCCAGCGCTTCCCCATCGTCCCCATCGCGCGGCTCGACGAGCGGCCGACGCGGCGCGCGCGGCTCGTCGACATCACGTGCGACTCGGACGGCGAGGTGGCCCGGTTCGTCTCGCCTGAGGGCGACAAGCACGCGCTCGAAGTCCACGACATCGGGGGCGAGGGCGGGGCGGGGCGGCCGTACCGGCTCGGCGTGTTCCTCGTCGGCGCCTACCAGGACATCCTGGGCGACGCGCACAACCTGTTCGGCGGCGTCGCCGAGGCCCACGTCTACCTCGACGAGACGGAGCCCTCGGGCTACTACGTCGAGGAGACGCTGCCGGGCACGACGGTCGAGCAGATGCTGGCCCGCGTCCAGTACTTCCCGTCCGAGCTCCAGACGCGCGTGCAGGCGTTGCTCCGCGAGAAGACGAAGGGCGGGGTGGTCCGCCCGAAGCAGGCCCAGGCCATCCTCGCCGACTACCGCGCCCTGTTCGACGCCTCGACGTACCTCGATGCGAGCGACGGGTGACGGGTAACGAGTAAAGGGCAAAAGGCCCTTCGCCGCCCCGCCCGTCCTCCTCCTGCCCGTCACCCGTCACTCCTCACTCTTTACCCGTTTTGCCTGACCCCTTGAAGATCGGCCTGGTCCAGATGTCGATGACGACGGACCGCGACGCCAACCTCGCCCGCGCCCAGGACCTCGTGCGCGAGGCGGCCGGGCGGGGCGCCGGCGTCGTGTGCCTGCCCGAGCTGTTCCTCTCGCCGTACTTCTGCAAGACCGAGAGCCCGGAGCCGTTCGCCTGGGCCGAGCCCGTGCCCGGGCCGACGACCGAGGCGCTGGAGCCGCTCGCGGCCGAGCTCGATGTCGTCGTCGTGGCGAGCCTGTTCGAGCGGCGCGCGCGCGGGCTCTACCACAACACGGCGGCCGTGATCGACGGGCCGCGCGGCTACCAGGGCAAGTACCGGAAGATGCACATCCCGGACGATCCTCTGTATTACGAGAAATACTACTTCGCACCGGGAGACCTGGGGTTTTTGAACTGGGAGACCTCGAAGGGCGACCTCGGCGTGCTCGTCTGCTGGGACCAATGGTACCCCGAGGCCGCGCGGCTCACGGCGCTCCAGGGCGCCGAGGTTCTTTTCTATCCGACCGCGATTGGCTGGCACCCGGGCGAAAAGGACGAGCACGGCGAGGCGCAGCGCGAGGCGTGGATCACGGCCCAGCGCGCCCACGCCATCGCCAACGGCGTCTACGTGGTCGCCGTCAACCGGACGGGCTTCGAGCCGGTCACGCTCGACGACCCGGACGCCGAGCGGGCGGGGCGGGGCATCGAGTTCTGGGGCTCGTCGTTCGTCGCCGGGCCGGACGGCCGCGTCCTGGGCCAGCTCGGGCAGGACGAGGAGGGCGTGCTCGTGGTCGAGGCCGATCTCGGCGCCATCGGCGACCAGCGCCACGGGTGGCCGTTCCTCCGCGACCGCCGCGTCGACGCCTACGGCGGCGTCACCGAGCGCTACGGGCGGTGAGGGGGACGAGGTACCGGGTGCGGGGTACGCCGCCCCGCCCGCACCGAACGCCGCCGGTACGGACGGCCCGCCCCGCCCCGCCCATGCGGCGGGCGGGGCGGCCTCAGGCCGTACCCGGCACCCCGTACCTCGTACCCCCGACGTGTCTATGACCCCCACCCCGCCCACGCCCGGCGCCCTCGGGTACCGCCGTTCCGCCGAGTGGGACCGCCACGAGGCGACGTGGCTGACGTGGCCGCACTGCCAGGACACGTGGCCCGGCGTCGTGCTCGCCGAGGCCGTCGAGCCGGCCTACGTCGCCATGATCGACGCGCTCCGGCACGGCGAGACGGTCAACGTGTGCGTGCTCTCGGACGACCACGCGGCAACCGTGGCCGACCGGCTCCGCGCGGGCGGGGTGGCGAGCGGCGACGGCACGCCGGTCCGCCTCCGCGTCGTGCCGACCGACGACGAGTGGGTCCGCGATTACGGCGCCCTCTTCGTGCGCGACGGGGCGGGGCGGCGGCTCGCGACGGACTGGGTGTTCAACGCCTGGGGCGGCAAGTACGACCGGACCGAGCGGAACAACACCGTCCCCGCGGCGATGGCAGCCGCCTACGACGTCGAGCGCGTCGCCTTTCCGGTCGTGCTGGAGGGCGGGTCGGTCGAGGTCAACGGCGCGGGCCTCGCGCTCACGACCGAGAGCTGCCTCCTCAACCCGAACCGGAACCCGGGAATGGGCAAGGCCGACGTTGAGCGGGTCCTGTTCGACGGCCTGGGCGTGACCGAGACGGTCTGGCTGGGCGACGGGATCGCCGGCGACGACACGGACGGCCACGTTGACGACATGACGCGGTTCGTGGGCGAGCGGACCGTCGTGACGGCCGTCGAGCCGGACCCGGACGACGCCAACCACGAGCCGCTCGCCGACAACCTCGCGCGCCTGAGGGCGTGGCGCGGGCGGGACGGGCGCGGCCTGGAGGTCGTCGAGCTGCCCATGCCGCCGGCGCTCTTCCACACGCCCGAGGGCGGGGCGCCCGGGGGCGGGGCGGCCGAGCGGCTGCCGGCGAGCTACGCCAACTTCCTCGTGGCCAACGCGGCCACGCTCATGCCGTCGTTCGGCGTGCCCGAGGACGACCGGGCGGCGGCGGTCCTGGAGCGCGTCCTCGACCGACCGGTCGCGCGCATCCCGGCGCGGGACCTCGTGTGGGGCCTGGGTGCGTGTCACTGTCTCAGCCAGGACGTGCCGGCGGGGCGGTAGGGGAGGGGCGTCCGGTGTCGCCCCGCCCCACGGCGCGGGCGGGGTGGCCACTGCCCGCAAATGCGGACACCACGCGTGGTGTCCCTACGAATCCGCCCCGCCAGCGTGCCCGCCCCGCCCACGGGCGACCGCCGGTCGCCCCTACAACCGCCACCCCGCCCGCGGCATGGGCGGGGTGGTGCATCTTGCGCCCGCTGCCCGCTGCCCGCTGCCCGCTGCCCGCTGCCTTCACCCGTCCGTCAACCGTTGGGCGGGGCGGCGGGATAGCTTGTCGGAAACGCTTCCGCCCCGCCCTCTAGCCCCGCCGTATGATGCCCCAGTCCGTCATCCTCTCCGCCGCCCGCACGCCCGTCGGCTCGTTCGGCGGCGCGCTTTCGACCGTCTCGGCCCCCGACCTCGGTGCCGCCGCCATCACCGGCGCCCTGGAGCGGGGCGGGGTGGACAAGGACCAGGTCCAGGAGGTCATCCTGGGCAACGTGGTCACGGCCGGCGAGGGGCAGGCGCCGGCGCGGCAGGCGGCGCTCGGCGCCGGGCTCCCGCAGTCCGTCGCGTGCATGACTATCAACAAGGTGTGCGGGAGCGGGATGAAGGCGGTCATGCTGGCCGACCAGGCCATCCGCGCCGGTGACGCTGAGGTCGTCGTCGCGGGCGGCATGGAGAACATGAGCCAAGTCCCGTTCTACCTCCCCAAGGCCCGCTACGGCTACGGCTACGGCGACGGCAAGCTCGTCGACGGCCTATTCCACGACGGCCTCCGCGACGCCTACGACGGCGTGGCGATGGGCGTCGCGGCCGACGCCTGCGGCGTCTCGTGCAACGTCCCGCGCGACCGCCAGGACGCGTTCTCGGTCGAGAGCTACCGCCGCGCCCAGGCGTCGACGGAGAATGGCGCGTTCGCCCAGGAGATCGTGCCGGTGACCGTCAAGGGCCGCAAGGGCGACACGGTCGTCGACACGGACGAGGAGCCGGCGCGGACCAACTTCGACAAGATCCCGTCGCTCCGGCCCGTGTTCTCCGAGGAGGGCACGGTCACGGCCGCCAACGCGAGCACGATCAACGACGGCGCCGCCGCGCTCGTCGTCGCCTCGTCCGAGTGGGCCGAGGCGAACGGCGCCACCCCGCTCGCGCGCGTCGTCGCGTCGGCCCAGCACAGCCAGGCGCCGATGGAGTTCACGACGGCGCCCATCGAGGCCGTCCGCAAGGTGCTCGACCGGGCCGGGCTCACGATGGACGACATCGACCTGTTCGAGGTCAACGAGGCGTTCGCCGTCGTGGCGCTCGCCGCGCAGGACGCGCTCGACATCCCGGACGAGAAGCTCAACGTGCGGGGCGGGTCGGTCGCCGTCGGCCACCCCATCGGCGCGTCGGGCGCCCGCATCCTGACCACGCTCCTCCACGCCATGAAGGAGACCGACGCCAAGCGCGGCCTCGCCGCCATCTGCATCGGGGGCGGGGAGGCCACGGCGATGATCCTGGAGCGGGACTAGGGACTGGTGACCAGGGACTGGGGGAGCCCAGTCCGAGCACCCTTCCAGTCCCCAGTCCCTTGTAGTCCCCAGTCCCCCCACACCATGAACCTCTCTGTTATCGGCGCCGGCACGATGGGCAACGGCATCGCCCACGTGTTCGCCCAGGCCGGCCACGACGTCACGCTCGTCGACCTCGACCACGACCGGCTGGGCGCCGCCCGCGCCACGATCGACAAGAACCTCGGGCGGATGGTCGCCAAGGAGCGGATCACGGCCGAGGACCAGGCCGCGACGCTCGACCGCCTGAAGGCCGAGACCGACCTCGTCAAGGGCGTGGCAAACGCCGACCTCGTGGTCGAGGCGGCGACGGAGAACGCCGAACTCAAGGCCCGCATCTTCGACCAGCTCGACGACGCCGCCCCGCCCACGGCGATCCTCGCCTCGAACACGTCGTCCATCTCGATCACCCAGATCGCCGCGGCGACCGACCGGCCGGAGCAAGTGATCGGGATGCACTTTTTCAATCCGGTCCCCGTCATGAAGCTCGTCGAGGTCGTGCGCGGGCTGGCGACGTCGGACGAGACGTACGAGACGGTGCAGACGCTGGCCGAGAGCCTGGGGAAGACGCCGGTCGAGGTCAACGACGCGGCCGGGTTCGTCTCGAACCGCGTGCTCATGCCGATGATCAACGAGGCCATCTTCTGCGTCCAGGAGGGCGTGGCGACGCCCGAGGCCGTGGACACCGTCATGAAGCTGGGCATGGCGCACCCGATGGGGCCGCTCACGCTGGCCGACTTTATCGGCCTCGACGTGTGCCTCTCCATCATGGAGGTCCTGCACCGCGAGCTGGGCGAGGACAAGTACCGGCCGTGCCCGCTGCTGCGCAAGATGGTGACGGCGGGGCGGCTCGGGCGGAAGTCGGGCCGCGGCTTCTACGACTACGCCGCGTGACGGCCACCCCGCTCCCGCTGGCGCTCGCCGTGGCCGGGGCCGTCGTCTACCACATCGCCCAGAAGTCGGTCCCGGACCGGGCGTCGCTGTTCGTCGTGGTCGGGCTGGCGTACGCCGTCGGCGCGGCCGTGTGCGCGGGCGTCGTGGTCTGGGGCGGGGCGGACGTGGCCGGCGGCGTGCGCGTGGCGTGGCGCCAGGCGGCGGGGATCGGGCTGGGCGCGCTCGGCGTCGAGGCGGGCTACCTCCTGGCCTACCGGGCGGGGTGGCCGATCTCGACGGCCTCGCTGGGCGTCAACGCGGCCGTCGCGGCGGTGCTCGTGGCGATCGGGCTGCTGGCCTTTGGCGAGGTGCTGACGGTGCGGCAGTGGGCCGGCGTGGCGGCGTGCGCGGTCGGCCTGGTGCTCCTCACGTCGCGCTAGCCGCCCCGCTCGCGCGGCCAGGGCGGACGCGGGGGTCAGTTCCGCCCCGCCCGGGCACACGGGCGGGGTGGAGCGCGTGCTCACGTTCCATTCTCTTGACCCCGCCCCGTCCATGCCCCACGTCGTCTTTATCACCGGCGCCTCCGCCGGGATCGGCGCCGCCTGCGCCCGCGCCTTCGCCGCCGCCGGCGACCGCGTCGTGCTCGCCGCCCGCTCCGAAGACCGCGTCGCCGCGCTCGCCGACGAGCTCAACGCGGCGCACGGCGACGACACCGCGCTCGCCGTCGCCCTCGACGTGACCGACGCCGAGGCCCACGCGCGCGTCGTCGCCGACCTCCCCGCCCCGTTCGACGCCGTCGACGTGGCGGTCCTCAACGCGGGGCTCGCCAAGGGGCTGCGGCCGGTGTGGGAGAACACCTCTAGGGAGGTCGACCAGATGGTGGACACGAACGTGAAGGGCGTCCTCAATGGGATCCGCGCGCTCGTGCCCGACATGCTCGCGCGCGGGCGGGGCCACGTCGTCACGATCGGCTCGACGGCCGGCCACGCCGTCTACGCGGGCGGGGTGGTCTACTGCGCGACCAAGCACGCGCTCCTCGCCATCAACGAGGGCCTCAAGGTGGACCTCCACGGGACGCCCCTCCGCGCGACGGCCGTCTCGCCGGGCTTGGTCGAGACCGACTTCTCGCTCGTCCGCTTCGACGGCGACGCCGAGCGGGCGGACGCGGTCTACGCCGACACGAACGCGCTCACGGCCGACGACGTGGCCGACGCCGTCGTCTACTGCGCGCACGCGCCGGAGCGTGTGAACGTGGCCGAGCTCCTCGTCACGCCGCGCGTGCAGTCGGGGTACACGATGACGGCGCGGGGGGAGGAGGCCGAGGGGCTGTAGGAGCCGCCCCGCCCGTCGCGGCCCGTCCCTCGTGCGCGCCGGGGGCGGGCGGTGTGCCCCAGACTGCGCCCGCCCCGCCCCACGTCTTGCGGGCAGGGCGGTGTGCCCGATGCGGACACCACGCGTGGTGTCCCTACGGATCCGCCCCGCCCGGGCGCCGCGGCCCGACGGCGTTGCATGCAACGCCGCTACGACGGCCGCCCCGCCCCCGGCGCGGGCAGGGTGGTGCATTTTGCCCCCGCTGCCCGCTAGCTGTCGAAGGCGTAGGCCATCAGGTCCGCGGGCGTCTCGAACGGCTGAGCGTCGGGAATTGTCACGGCCGAGATCGCGCGGAGCGTGGCCTCGGCGGGCGCGCCGACCGACTGGCGGAGGTCGGCTCGGAGCGCCTCGAAGAGCGCCTGGCCCGCCTCGGCCCCGGCCGCCGGCAGGAGCACGATGAGGCGCTTGCGGTCGTCGTCGGTCAGCAGGTGGGCCGCGTTGGGGAGCGAGCGGCCGACGGCCGCCGCCACGTCCGCAAAGTGGGCGGCCTCGGGCGCCGCGGGCTCCATCCGCACGGCGACGACGAGGAACGGGGCGTCGGCGCTCCGGGCCTGGAACGCATCGGCGAGGGCGCTGCGGAACGCGGCGTCGGGACTTTCGGGAGCCGGCTCGGGCGGGGCGGGAGCCACTGCGGGCGGGGCGGGGGCCGGCGGCGAGCTCTGACCGTCGCCGCTGGAGTCGGCGAGGTAGCCTTGCTCCAGGAGCGCGTCGGCAGGGTCGACTCCGGGCAGCCCGTCGCCGGCGTGGAGGAGGGCGGGGTCGACGGCGGGCGGGGCGATGACGGCGGCCGGGGGCGCGGGCGCGGCCTTGGCACCCGCCCCCTGAGGACTCACCGCCCCGCCCGAGCGGGCGCCGTCGGCCGGCGCGTCGAAGACGACTTCGGACAGGAACGGCGTCCCGACCCGCTCGTCGTCGGGCGGGGCGGCGTTGGGCGCTGGGTCGAGCGTGAGCTCCCCGTCCTCCCCGACCCGGACCACCCCGTCGGCCACGCGGCGCACGACGTCGAGGGCCTCGTCCGAGGCGCCGTCGGCCGGCGCCCCGAGCCCGACGACGAGCGTCGACCCCAGCGCGCGGAGGCTCGCGGCGAGGCCCGCAAACGCCTCCTCCAGGCGCTCGGCCGAGTCGAACTGGACGAGCGGCGTCGCGTCTTCGACGACGACGCGGGCCGGAGACTGGGAGCGGACGAGGCCGATCAGGCCGCGGTAGGCCGCTTCGAGGTCGTCCGACCCACGTTCGGCGAGCGCGGCGGCCGTTGGGATGCGGAGGGGGTGGAGGAGCCCCGAGCCGTGGGCCGCGGCGAGGTCGAACCCGACGCCCCGGCCGGTCTCGGCGAGCTCGTCCGGCGAGCGGGGCGATAGGAGGAGGCACGCGCCCCCCCCGTCGACGGTCGCCCGGGCGGCCTGGAGCGCGGACCGCCCCGCCCCGCCGGTGCCCACGAGGAGGTACGTGGCGCCGGCGTCGAACCCGCCCCACTGGCGGTCGACGGCAGGGAGGCCGGAGGGCGAAAGTGTGAGGACGGAGGACATGGGCAGGGGAGGGGTCCGCGTGACCGACGACAAACGCCGTACCGCCGGGCGGGGCGGGGTGGACCCGCGCCCGGGCGCGCGGGAGGTGGGGTGGGGCGGGAACCTTCGACCGATGCCGGGGCGACTTCGTAACGCGGCCGGCACAGCGCCGCCGTCCGTACGTTCACCGCCCCGCCCCCGACCCTTGCGACCGATGGACGCCGACCTCGTTTCGATCCAGGAAGCCCGCGACGCCGCGCAGGCCGCCGCCGCCGCCCAGAAGCAATTTAAGACCGCCACGCAGGACGACGTGGACCGCATCGTCGCGGCGTGCGTCGAGGCCGGCGCTGCCGAGGCGAAGCGGTTGGGCCAGCTGGCCCACGACGAGACCGGGTTCGGGAGGCCCGAGTCGAAAGAGCAGAAAAACTTGTTCGCCACGCGCACGCTGGCCGCCCAGATGGACGGGATGCGGACGGCCGGCATCGTCGGCAAGAGCGACGACGGCAACGTCTGGACCGTTGCCACGCCCATGGGCGTCGTCGCGGCGCTCGTGCCGTCGACGAACCCGACGGCGACGGCGTTCTACAAGGCACTCATCGCGCTCAAGGCCCGGTGCGGGATCGTCATGAGCCCGCATCCGCGCGCGGCACGCTGCACGGCCGAGGCGCTCGACGTGATCGCCCAGGCCGCGACCGACGCCGGCGCGCCCCCCCACCTCCTCGCCTGCCTCGGGCGGACCGACGCGGGCGTGACGATCGCGGGGACCGACGCGCTCCTCGAACACCCGGACGTCGACGTCATCCTGGCGACGGGCGGCGGGGCCATGGTGCGCGCAGCGTACTCGAAGGGGAAGCCGGCCTACGGCGTGGGCTCGGGCAACGTGCCGGTCTACGTCGACCGGAGCGCGAACGTCGAGAAGGCGGCGGCCGACGTCCTCACGGGCACCTCGTTCGACTGGGGCACGCTGTGTTCGACCGAGCGCTCGGTCGTCGCCGACAGCCCCGTCCGCTCGCGGATGCTCGACGCGCTCCGCGAGCGGGGCGGGCACGTGTGCTCGGACGAGGAGACCCGGAAGCTCCGGGCCATCATCAAGCCCGGCGGCCGGTTCAACACGGACCTCGTGGGCCAGAGCCCGCGCCGGATCGCCGAGATGGCCGGCTTCTCGGTCCCCGACGGCGCCCGAGCGCTCGTCGCCGAGGTCGACGCCGTGGGGCCGGACGAGCCGCTCTCGATGGAGACGCTCTCGCCCATCCTCTCGTTCTACGTCGCCGACGGCTGGGAGGCCGGGTGCGAGCGGTGCCTCGAAGTGCTCGAGTTCGGCGGCATCGGCCACACCCTCGCTCTCCACGCCACGAGCGACCGCGTGATCGAGCAGTTCGCGCTGAAAAAGCCGTCCATGCGCATCGTCGTCAACACGGTCGCCGCGCTGGGCTCGGTCGGCATGACGACCGACCTGTTCCCGGCCATGACGCTCGGGCCGGGCACGCTGGGCGGCTCGATCACGAGCGACAACGTGACGCCGCTCCACCTCGTCAACCTGAAGCGGGTCGCGTTCGAGACCGCCCCGCTCAACGACGACCACGGCGAGCCGCTCGCCGAGGGCGCCGCCCCGCCCCGCTCGGCCGCCCGTTCCGAGCGCGCCCGCTCGGAGCGCGCCCGCCCCGCCCGCGCCACCCCGCCCCGCCCCGAGCGCACGAACGGCGCGGCCGCGCACCCGTCCGGCGACGGTTCGTGGATGGACGAGATCGAGGCGCGGCTCGTCGCCCGCGCGGGCAACCAGGAGGTCGGCGCAGCCAACCGAAAGGTGGGCGCAGCCACCCGTCAGGATGGCGCAGCTACCCGCGCCGAGCGGGGCGGGGTGGGAGAGGGGCCGCCCCGCCCGGAGGAGCGGGGCGGGGCGGACGCGCTGCCGCTGCCGGAGGGCGAGATCGACGCGCTCGTCCGCCGCTTCCGGTCGTAGCGCGGGGCGGAGGCGCTGCTCGGCGTCCCCGTCCTCTCCTCCTCGACGCGCGGGCGGGGCGGGGCGGTCGGGCGGCGTAGCTTGGCCTCCCCCCGGACCGCCCCGCCGTGCGCCTTCGCCTCTTTGCCCTCGCCTGCCTCGTGCCCGCGCTCGCCGCGTGCGTCCCCTACGCCGTCGGGACGACGCCGGCGACGACGCCGGCCCGCGAGGTCCGCCCCAGCGTCGTGTTCCAGATCGCGTCCGAGGACCGCTCGCTCGACGAGGACGACCGGCCGGGCGGCGCGCAGCTCATGATCGGCAACGGCGCGCGCCTCGGGCTCGACGACCGCTCCGACGTGGGCTTCCAGATCCTCGGCCTGGGCAGCATCGTGGCGACGTACCAGCGCCAGTTTCTGGGAGCGCCCGGCGCCGACCGCGGGGCGGCCTTCATCGTCGGCGGCGGCGTCGTCGGGACGAGCCACCTCCACATCGAGGGCACGGTCGTCGCCTCGCCGGGGCCGCTGTCGTTCGCCCGCCGCGTGACGCCGTACTTCGGCGCCCGCGTGCAGGACCTCACGCCGTTCTCGGGCGACGCGCTCAACACGCAGCCGGCGGTCGGCGGCTTTTTCGGCGCCCGGCTCGGGTGGCCCGACCTCGCGGTCAGCCCCGAAGTCGGCGTGTTCTACAGCCCCACCCCGCTCCGGGGAACGGAGAACGTCGTTGTCGTGCCGTCGGTGACGCTCCGCGGTGCGCGGCTGGCGAAGGCGCTCGGACTGTAGCGGCGGGGCGGTCGCGGACCGGCGAGGCCACCCCGCCCGCACGCGGTCCGGGCGGGGCGGCGCACCGTTCGGCGGACGCCGCCCGTTGCTCTGCTTCCCCGAGTGCCCTCTCTCCGGCTCTACCGCCATGCGCCCGCTCTCCGTCTGCGTCGCCGTTCTTCTCTTCGCCCTGGTCGGGTGCGCCGACGGCCGGGTGCCCGCCGAGCCCGGCGCGGCCGAGTCCGACGCCGTGCTCACCGGCGAGGTGTTCTACCTCCCCCGCATCGCGCTGCCGCCCGACGCCGTCGTCCACGTCCGCCTGGACGACGCGGGCGCCGCCGAGATGCTCGCCGAAGAGACGATCGCGGTCGAGGGGCGGTCGGTTCCGGTTTCGTTCACGCTCCGCTACGACCCCGCCCGCATCGACTCCAGCCGCCGCTACGTCGTCCACGCCGAGATCCGCGACGGCAGCGGCGCGCTCCAGTGGGTGACGGACCCCGACGTGCCCGCCCTCACGCAGGGGGCGTCGGCGGACGGGCTCAAGGTGCGCGTGGTGCAGGCGGGGGCCGCCGACTCCTCGGCGGTCGCCAGCGCGCTCGTCGGCCCGACGTGGCGGCTCGTGCAGATCGAGGCGCACGATGGCGGGGCGGTGGCGCCCGGCGCCGACGAGACGCTCACGCTCACGCTCGGGGCGGACGGTCGCTTCAACGGCCGCGCCGACTGCAACGCCTACTCCGGCCGCTACGAGGCCGAAGACGGCGGCCGCATCGGCTTCGAGCAGACGGCCGCCACGCTCGCCGCGTGCCCGGGGCCGTCGCTGAGCGGCCGCTTCCTGGCCACGCTGGGCCAGACGGAGCGCTACGCCGTCGACGGCGACCGCCTCCGCCTCCGCACGGGTGACAGCGCGGCCCTCGTGTTCGAGCGGGGCGAGTAGCCCGCCCCGCCCGGCCGCCCCGCCCGCGGTCCCGTACGACGCGTGGGCGGGGCGGCGTCTGCCCCTGCGTTCTGCGGGCGGGGCGGCTCCCTCCCAGACCGCCCCGCCCGCAGTGCGCCGCGGTGCCACGCCGTTGCATGCAACGGCGCTACGCAGGCCGCCCCGCCCCTGGCTGCGGGCGGGGCGGGCATCTTCCGCCCGCCGCCGCTCCGTACGTTCGGTCACCCCGCCCCGCCCCGGCATGACCCCGCTCGACCGCCTCCGCGAGACCCTTCGCCACCGCATCCTCGTCCTCGACGGCGCGATGGGGACGATGGTCCAGGCGCGCGGGATCACCGAGGACGACGTCCGCGGCGAGCGCTTTGCCGACTGGCCCGAGTCGCTGGCCGGCGCCAACGACCTGCTCGTCCTCACGCAGCCCGACGTGGTCCGCGAGATCCACGCGGCGTACTTGGCGGCCGGCGCCGACGTCGTGACCACGAACACGTTCAACGCGCAGGCCGTCTCGCTGGCCGACTACGGCCTGGGCGGCCTCGCGCACGAGCTGAACCAAGCGGCGGCGCGGCTGGCGCGCGAGGCGTGCGACGCGGCCGCCGTCGACGGCCGCCCCCGGTTCGTCGCCGGCTCGATTGGGCCGATGAACCGGACGCTCTCGCTCTCGCCCGACGTCGAGGACCCGGGCTCGCGCGCCGTCACCTTCGACGAGGTCCGCGCGGCCTACGCGACCCAGATCGCCGGGCTCGTCGAGGGCGGGGCGGACGTGCTCCTCGTCGAGACCATCTTCGACACGCTCAACGCCAAGGCCTGCGTCGTGGCGCTCCGCGAGCACCGGCGCGCGCACGGCTCGCTCCCGCCGGTCATGCTCTCGGGGACCGTCGTGGACCAGTCGGGGCGGACGCTCGTGGGCCAGACGGTCGAGGCGTTCTACCACTCGCTCGCGCACGCGCCGGAGCTGCTGTCGGTCGGCCTCAACTGCGCCCTCGGGAGCGCCCAGATGCGGCCGTTTATCGAGGAGCTGAGCGGGGTGGCGCCCGTGTTCACGAGCCTCTACCCCAACGCCGGGCTCCCGAACGAGCTCGGCGGCTACGACGAGGGGCCGGCGTTCATGGCCGAGCAGGCGCGGGCCTACGCCCAGGACGGCCTGCTCAACCTCGTCGGCGGCTGCTGCGGGACCACGCCCGAGCACATCCGCGCCATCGCTGACGCCGTGGGCGGGGCGGCCCCGCGCGTGCCCGCCGCCCCGCCCCGCACGTTCCGCGCGGCCGGGCTGGAGACGCTCACGGTCCGCCCCGACACCAACTTCGTCAACGTCGGCGAGCGGACGAACGTGACGGGCTCGCGCCGCTTCGCGCGCCTGATCCTGGAGGGTGACTATGACGAGGCGCTCGCGGTCGCGCGGCAGCAGGTCGAGGCGGGGGCGCAGATGATCGACGTGAACCTGGACGAGGGGATGCTGGACGGCGAGGCGGCGATGGAGCGGTTCCTGCTCCTCGCCATGTCCGAGCCCGAGATCGCCCGCGTGCCCGTCGTCGTCGACTCGTCGAAGTGGGCGGTCATCGAGGCCGGGCTGAAGTGCGTGCCGGGCAAGCCGGTCGTCAACTCGATCTCGCTCAAGGAGGGCGAGGACGCCTTCCGCGAGCAGGCCGAGCGCGCCCGCGACTACGGCGCCGCCGTCATCGTGATGGCGTTCGACGAGGACGGCCAGGCCGATACGGTCGAGCGCCGGATCGCCGTCTGCGAGCGGGCCTACCGCATCCTGGTCGACGAGGTCGGCGTGCCGGCCGAGGACGTCGTGTTCGACCCCAACGTGTTCGCCGTGGCGACGGGCCTGGAGGAGCACCGCCGCTACGCCATCGACTTTCTCGAAACGACGCGGTGGATCAAGGAGCACCTGCCCCACGCCCGCGTCTCGGGCGGGGTGTCGAACCTGTCGTTCTCGTTCCGCGGCAACGACGTGGTCCGCGAGGCCATGCACTCGGCGTTCCTCTACCACGCCGTCCGCGCCGGCATGGACATGGGGATCGTGAACGCGGGGCAGCTCGCGGTCTACGACGACATCGAGCCCGAGTTGAAGGAGGCCGTCGAGGACGTCCTGTTCGACCGCCGCGACGACGCGACCGAGCGCCTGGTCGACCTCGCCGAAACGCTGCGCGGCACGAGCCCAGAGCGCGAGGCGCAGGCCGAGGCGTGGCGCGACGCGCCCGTCGAGGAGCGCCTGGCCCACGCGCTCGTCAAGGGCATCACGGACTACGTGGACGCCGACACGGAGGAGGCGCGGCAGGCCTACGACCGCCCGCTCGACGTGATCGAGGGGCCGCTCATGGACGGCATGAACCGCGTGGGCGACCTGTTCGGGGCGGGGAAGATGTTCCTCCCGCAAGTGGTCAAGTCGGCCCGCGTGATGAAGCGGGCCGTCGCTGTGCTCACGCCCTACATCGAGGCCGAGCAGGTCGAGGCGACGGCCAAAACGCGCGTGCTCATGGCGACGGTCAAGGGCGACGTCCACGACATCGGCAAAAACATCGTGGGCGTGGTCCTCGGGTGCAACGGCTACGAGGTGATCGACCTGGGCGTCATGGTCCCGTCGGCGCAGATCGTCGAGGCCGCCCGCGAGCACGCCGTCGACGTGGTCGGGCTCTCCGGCCTCATCACGCCCAGCCTGGACGAGATGGTCGCGGTCGCCCGTGAGATGGAGCGGGCGGGGTTGAGGCTCCCGCTCCTCATCGGCGGCGCGACGACGTCGAAGGTCCACACGGCCGTCAAGGTGGCGCCGCAGTACGGCGGCCCGACGGTCCACGTCCTCGACGCCTCGAAAAGCGTCCCCGCCGTCTCAGCGCTGACCTCGGCCGACGGGCGGGGCGGGTTCCTGGCCCAGGTCGCCGCCGACTACGAGACGACGCGCGAGCGCTACGCGGCCCGCCAGCGGTCGCAGGCGCTGCTGCCCCTGGAGGACGCCCGCGCGAACGCCTTCGAGACCGACTGGCAAGCCGTCGACCGCCCCGCCCCCGCCCGCCTCGGCGTCTTTTCCGTCGCGCCGACCGTGGCCGAGCTGCGCGAGTGGATCGACTGGGGGCCGTTCTTTATCGCGTGGGAGATGCGCGGCGCGTCGTACCCGGCCATCCTCGAGGACCCGGACAAAGGCGAGGCGGCGCGGACGCTGTTCGAGGAGGCGAACGACCTCCTGGACGAGATCGAGCGGGGCGGCCTCTTCACGGCGCGCGGCGCGTTCGGCCTGTTCCCCGCCCACGCTGACGGCGACGACATCGTGCTCCACCCCGCCCCGCCCGCCGGTGAGGGCGGGGCGGCGGGCGAGGGCGGGGCGGTCGTGCTCCACACCCTGAGGCAGCAAACCCAAAAAACGCCTGGCAAGCCCAACCGCGCGCTCGCCGACTTCGTGGCGCCGCCCGACGCGGGCGGGGCGGGCGACCACGCCGGCGCGTTCGTGGTCGCCATCCACGGCGCCGAGGCGCTGGCCGACGCCGCCCGTGCCGACGGCGACGACTACCGCGCGATCCTCGCGCAGTCGCTGGCCGACCGGCTCGCCGAGGCCTGCGCCGAGTGGCTCCACGCCCACGTCCGCCGCGAGGCCTGGGGCTACGCGCCGGGCGAGCGCCTGGACCACGACGACCTCGTCCGCGAGCGGTACCGCGGCATCCGCCCCGCCCCCGGTTACCCGGCGCAGCCGGACCACACGGAAAAGGTGACGATCTTCGACCTGCTGGACGCCCGCGAGCGGACCGGCGCTGACCTCACGGAGCACCTCGCCATGACGCCGCCGGCGGCCGTCTGCGGCGTCTACCTCGCGCACCCTGACGCGGCGTACTTCAACCTCGGGCCGGTCGGGCGCGACCAGGTCGAGGACTACGCGGCGCGCAAGGCGGTCCCGGTCGACGAGGTCGAGCGGTGGCTCGGGCCGGTGCTGGCCTACGACCCCGAACCGGCCGCCGCCGCGGCCTGAGGGCGGGGCGGCGGCCGGGGGCGGACGGAGGCGCGGGCGGGGCGGCTAGTCGCCGCCCAGGAACGACTGGAGCCGGAGTCCGTCGCCGTCGTCCCAGAACGTGGCGCGGTAGCCGACCGGGCTGATCGCCTCGCCCGTCGGCACGAACCCGGCCGCCCCGCCCGGCAGCCCCACCTGCCACCACCCGTCGAGGGGCGGGGCGAGGACCGGGAGGACGATCTCGCTGGCGAGCGCGATCGGCGCCCCGCCCGGCGCGTCCAGGACCAGCACGTCCTGGCCGACGACGGCTACGTGCGCGAACGGGTCGAGGTCGTGGGGCCAGAGGCCGGCGACGAAGGGGACCGTAAACGCGCCGTCCTCCTCCACGCTGCCCGCGCCGAGCGCGGCGCCGAGCACGCTCCACACGGGCGCGCCGGCCGGCGAGTCGCCCGAGAACCAGAGGCGCCGGAACGCGTCCGCCCCGCCCGGCCCGTCGTCGAAGGCGACGCGGGCGCCCGGGGCCACGAGCGCCAGCAGATCGGCCGTGTCGCGCCGGGCCACGACGTCCAGGAGGTGCTCGCGGAGGGCGGCGAAGGCGGGCGCGTCGGCCCCGTCGTCGACGGGCGCGAAGTCGCCCCGGTAGACGGGGAGGTCAGGCGGGGCGGCCCCGCCCGGCTCGCAGCCCGAGGCGGCGGCAAAGAGAACGGCGAGGGCGAGAGCGGGGTGAGCCAGCATGGGCGGTGTACGCCGGCCGGCGGAGATCTTTCCCGCGTTATCCTCCCCGCCCGCCGCCCACGCCCGCGCACCTTGGGCGGCCCACCCCGCCCACGCACCCTTACGCAGATGGACCTCCAGCCCCTCCTCGACGCCGCAAAATTCGACGACGACGGCCTGGTCGCCGCGATCGCCCAGGACGACGCGACCGGCGACGTGCTCATGCTCGCCTACATGAACCGCGACACGCTCCGGCAGACGCTCGAGACCGGCGTCATGACCTACTGGAGCCGGTCGCGCCAGAAGGTCTGGGTCAAGGGCGAGACGAGCGGGAACACGCAGGCCGTGAAGTCGGCCTACGTCGACTGCGACGGCGACGCGCTCCTGTTCCGCGTCGAGCAGGCGGGCGGGGCGGCGTGCCACACCGGCCACCGCTCGTGCTTCTACCGCCGCGTCGAGGACGGGGCCCTCGAAGAGACGGACGCGCCGGTCTTCGACGCCGACGCGGTCTACAAGTAGCCGGGCGGACCCGCACGTGCCTCGCGGGGCGGGGCGGGGGCGGCATCGGGCGAGGCCGGACCGGCGCTCGGGGGCTCCGCGGGAACGACGGCCCGCCGGACCCGTGAGCCCGGCCCACCGACTCCACCCCGCCCATGTCCCGCTACAGTCACCTCGGTCAGCTCTTCGTCGCCGGCGAATGGCGCGATGGCTCTGACGGCCAGACCGCCCCGACCGCCAACCCGTACACCGACGAGACGCTCCTCGACGTCGCCCAGGCGACCGAGAGCGACGTCGACGACGCCTACACGGCCGCCGCCGCCGCGCAGGAGGAGTGGGCGGGGTGGCTCCCCACGGAGCGGCAGGCGGTGCTCGCGAAGGCCGTCGAGGTCATGGGCGACCGCCACGACGAGATCATCGAGTGGCTCGTGACCGAGTCCGGGAGCACGCACGTCAAGGCCAGCGCCGAGTTGGGCAACGCGGTCGGCATCACGACCGAGGCCGCGACGTTCCCGCTGCGCATGGAGGGCTCGCTGTTCCCGGGGACGGTCGCGGGCAAGGAGAACCGCGTCTACCGCGTGCCGGTCGGCGTCGTCGGCGTGATCTCGCCGTGGAACTTCCCGTTCCACCTCTCGATGCGGAGCGTGGCGCCGGCGCTGGGCGCGGGCAACGCGGTCGTGCTGAAGCCGGCCTCGAACACGCCGGTCACGGGCGGCACGCTGCTCGGGGCCATCTTCGAGGAGGCCGGCGTGCCGCCGGGGCTCGTGGGCGTGGTCCCCGGCAAGGGGTCGGAGATCGGCGACGCCTTCGTGGCCCACCCCGCCCCGCGCGTGATCTCGTTTACGGGCTCGACGCCCGTCGGGCGGGGCATCGCCGAGCTGGCCGGCAAGCACCTCAAGCGGGTCGAGCTGGAGCTGGGCGGCAACAACCTATTCGTGGTCCTCGACGACGCCGACCTCGACCAGGCCGCGCGCGCGGCGGCGTTCGGGAAGTTTCTCCACCAGGGCCAGATCTGCATCGCCATCAACCGGATCGCCGTTGCCGCGTCGGTCCACGACGCGTTCGTCGAGCGCTTCCTCGACGTCGTGCGCCAGCTGCAGGCGGGCGACCCGCGCGACGAGGCCACGTTCGTCGGCCCGATCATCGACGACGACCAGCTGGAGTCGGTGCTCGACGTGCTCCAGCGGACGGTCGACGCCGGGGCCACGGTCGCCTTGGGCGGCGAGCCCGAGGGCCGCGTGGTCCCGCCGACGGTCCTCACGGGCGTGGCGCAGGACATGCCGGCGGCCGAGGAGGAGATCTTCGGCCCCGTCGCCCCGGTCCTCTCATTCGAGACCGACGACGAGGCGCTGGCGATCGCGAACGCGACCGACTACGGCCTCTCGGGCGCCGTGTTCACGGCCGACATCGAGCGCGGCGTGGCCTTCGCGCGGCGCGTCAGGACGGGGATGATCCACGTCAACGACATGTCGGTCAACGACGAGCCGCACGTGGCCTTCGGCGGGCGGGGCGCGAGCGGGCTCGGCCGGTTCGGCGGCCAGTGGGCGCTCGACGCCTTCTCGACCGTCCAGTGGGTGTCCGTCCAGCACACCCCGCGCGACTACCCGCTGCCCGGCGTGGAGTAGGGCGGGGCGGGGGAGAGGCGAGAAGAGGAGTAGAGGGGGAAGACGAGAAGAGGCGGGGCGTGTGTCCTCCAGTCCTCTTCTCATCCGGCCCTCTTCTCCTCCAGTCCTCTTCTCCTCCCGCGCCGGGCGGGGCGGCCGTCCGCGTACTTTGCGACCTCGCGGTCCCGTTCGGCCTCTCCCCACCCCGCCCCGCCCGATGCGCCCTTCGCTCCTGCTCGTCGCCCTCCTCGTCATCGCCGGCTGCGCGTCCACGGAGCCGGCGGCGCCCGCTGCCCCGCCCGCCGCCGCCCCGCCCGTGTCGGAGAGCCGCGTGCCGGCGCGGGCCACGGCGGCCGCCGAGCTCACGCTCGAGAAGCTGTTCGCGTCGCCGGAGTTCGCGGCCGAGTCGTTCCAGGGCGGCCGGTGGGCCGAGAGCGGGGCGCGCCTCCTCTACGTGGACCAGGACCGCGAGGCCGGCACCTCGAACCTGGTCGAGATGGACCTGGAGAACGACGGCCGCCGCGTCCTCATCGACGGGAGCGTGCTCGCTAAGCCCGACGGCGAGGGGCTCGTCCAGATCGAGGACTACGCCTACTCCGCCGACGGCTCCAAAGCCCTCCTCTACACCGACTCGGAGCGCGTGTGGCGGCTCAACACGAAGGGCTATTACTACGTGTTCGACCTGGAGACGAACGCGCTCCGGCCGGTCGCCGACCGCTCCGAAGGGCTCCAGATGTTCGCCAAGTTCGACCCCGCCGCCCAGCGCGTCGCGTTCGTCCGCGACCGGAACCTCTACGTCGTCGACCTCGCCACGGGCGATGAGCGGGCGCTGACGACGTCCGGCGGCCCGGGCGCCGTCATCAACGGCACGTTCGACTGGGTCTACGAGGAGGAGTTCGGGCTCCGCGACGGGTTCCGCTGGAGCCCCGACGGCCGCTACATCGCCTTTTTTCAGCTGGACGAGAGCGCGACGCGGGACTTCCAGATGACCGACTTCCGCACGCTCTACCCCGAGACCACGAGCTTCCGCTACCCCAAGGCCGGCGAGGCCAACGCCGAGGTCCGCGTGGGCGTCGTCGACGTGGCGACCGGCGAGACCACGTTCTTCGACACGGACACCTGGTTCGAGGGCGGCGACGAGACCGAGTACCTCGCCGGCATGGGCTGGACGCCGGCCCTGGACGACGGCCGCGCCGACGTCTGGATGCTCCGCCTCAACCGCGACCAGAACCACGCCGACCTCCTCTACGGCGACCCCGAGACGGGCGACGTGGAGCAGGTCCTGGAGGAGGAGAACGACAGCTACATCGAGGTCGAGACCGGCTTCTCGGACGTCGCGACCGGCACGATCACCTACCTCGACGACGGCGACCACTTCGTGTGGCGCTCCGACCGCGACGGCTACGGCCACCTCTACCTCTACGACAACGACGGCGCGTTCGTCCGCCAGGTCACGCGCGGCCCCTGGGACGTCACCGACTTCCACGGCGTCGACGAGGCCGAGGGCGTCGCCTACGTGACGACGACGGCGGCGTCGCCGCTCCAGCGCCACCTCTACCGCGTCCCGCTCGGCGGCGGCGAGCCCGAGCAGGTCACGAGCGGGGCGGGGTGGCACAGCGTCGACCTGTCGCGCGACTTCGACTACTTCACCGACACCTACTCGACGGCCACCGCCCCGCCCACGACCACGCTCTACCGGACGAGCGGGGAGGAGGTGGCGGTGCTCATCGACAACGAGGACCTCGCCGAGCGGATCGCGGCCTACGGCCTCCCGGCCCCCGAGTTCACGACGGTCCCCGGCGCCGACGGCGAGCCGCTGAACGCGTACGTGATCCGCCCGAGCGACTTCGACGCGTCGCGCGAGTACCCGCTCCTCATCCACACCTACGGCGGGCCGGGCTCGCAGGAGGTGACCGACCGCTGGGCCGGCACGGAGCGGCTGTGGCACCAGTACCTCGCCGAGACCCACGGCATCCTCGTTGCCGGCGTCGACAACCGGGGGACGGGCGGCCGCGGCAAGGCGTTCAAGACGGAGACGCAGAACCGGCTCGGGATCCTGGAGGCCGAGGACCAGATCGCCGCCGCCCAGCACTTCGGCGCGATGCCCTACGTGGACTCCGACCGCATGGGGATCTGGGGGTGGAGCTACGGCGGATACCTCACGCTCCTCGCCATGACCTATGACGACGGCCCCGAGACCTTCCACGCGGGCGCGGCCGTGGCGCCGGTCACGTCGTGGCGCCAGTACGACACGATCTACACCGAGCGCTACCTCTCGACGCCGCAGAAGAACCCCGGGGGTTACGACCTGGGCAGCCCCACGACCTACGCCGACCGGCTCGCGCCGGGCCAGGACCTCCTCATCGTCCACGGCGACGCCGACGACAACGTCCACGTCCAGAACAGCTACGCGATGGTCGACGCGCTCCAGGCGGCCGGCAAGCAGTTCGACCTCATGATCTACCCGGGCCGGAACCACGGCATCTACGGCGGGGGCACGCGGCTCCACCTGTACACGCTGCTGACGGACTTTTTCGCCGAGTCGCTGGGCGGGGCGGGGCCGGTGGCGCAGCGCTAGCCGCCCCGCCCGCTGGGAACAGGCGGGGCGGCGGATCGTCTGTGACGTCCCTCACCAGCCTGTACGGCCGGTACGTTATGAGACGTCCGCTCGTGCTCGCCCTCCTCGTCTTTGCCTCGCCCGCGCTGGCGCAGTCGGGTGGCGCCGTGAGCGCCGAACTGAAAGCGCTCGCCGACGCGGATCAGGCCGACCGGCAGGCGAACATGGATGGGACGATGCCGTGGAGCGTCGTCGCGGCAGCGGACTCCATGCGCCTCGCACGTGTGGAAGCGCTCACCGGGGCGGGGCGGCTCCGCACCGGCGCCGACCTCTACCACGCGGCGCTCGTGTTCCAGCACGACATCACGCCGTACAGCCTCTACCGGGCTTACACGCTCTCCCGGCGGGCGTACGAAGAGGATGGCAACGAGGATGCTCGATGGCTGGTGCCCCGTGCGTACGATCGATGGCAGCAGTCGATTGGCCGGCCCCAAGTCTACGGCACGCAGGCGTTCGGCTCTCCCCGAGACACGACGGACCACGACCCAACAGACAACAGCGGGGCAGAGCTTGTGTGGTCGCTCGGGAACGCGGACCTCGACGCCGTCTCTGACGAGGAGCGAGCGCGGTGGGGCATCCGCCCGGCGGCGGCGGTCCGAGAAATGATCGAGTGCCTTAACACGACCGGCGACTTTGAGCGGTGCGACGCCGCCTGGAAGGGCGAGTAGCGCCCGCCCCGCCCACGTTCCACGCCGTCTTCCCACCCCGCCGCTAGGGCGGGGCGGGGCGGGCGCCTACCTTGACGGGCTCCCCGCCGCCCCGCCCCCGTTCTGCCCGTGATCGTAGCCCTCGACGGCCCCGCCGGGTCTGGCAAGAGCACGACGGCCCGGCGCGTGGCCGAGCGGCTCGGGTGGCTCTACCTCGACACCGGCGCCATGTACCGGGCCGTCGGGGTCGCCTTCCGCGACCGGGGCCTCCCGTTTACCGCCGCCGCCGCCCGCGACCTCCTGCCCGCCCTCGACGTCCGCCTCCGCCCCGCCCCCGACCGCACGCGCGTCGCCCTCGACGGCGTCGACGTGACCGACCGGATCCGGACGGCGCAGGCCGCCGAGGACGCCAGCCGCGTGAGCAAGCTCGCGCCCGTCCGCGAGGCCATGGTGGCGCTCCAGCGGACCGTCGCCCGCGAGACCGACGCGGGCGGGGTGGTCGCCGAGGGCCGCGACGTCGGCACGGTCGTGTTCCCCGACGCCGACGTCAAGTTCTTTCTGGTCGCTGACCTCGACGCCCGCGCCCGCCGCCGCCTCGCCGACTTTGCCGCGTCCGACGCGGGCGGGGCGGGATCCGGCGGCGACCCCGCGGCGTTCGAGAAGGTCCGCGCCGAGATCGCCGAGCGCGACCGGCGTGACGAGAGCCGGGCACTCGCCCCGCTCCGCCCCGCCCCCGACGCCCGGCGCCTGGACACGACGGCGCTCTCGGTCGAGGACCAGGTCGACGAGGTGCTTCGCGCCGTCCGCGACCGCTAGCGCAGGCGATCCGACCCGTTTTCCCGTTTATCCCCTCCCGCGCCGCGTCGGCTTGCCGACGAGAGGCCGCGACGCGGGACGTTTTTCTCACTCCTAAACCCCACCGCGGCGCCCCTCGCCTCTCGCCCGTCTGGGCGGTCGCCGTTGCTCCCCTTTATGGCTAACGAACCCAACACCCCCGAGACGTCGGACGACGCCTCCACCCCCCAGGCCGACGGCGCCCCCGAGGCGGCCCCCGACGTCACCCCGCCCGCCTCCGACGACGGCGAGGGCGGCGGCCTCCTCAGCACCGTGACGCACGCCGTCGAGTCGGCCGTGGAGACCGCGGCTGACGCGGCCAAGACGGTCGCCGACACCGTGGCCGACGTCGTCACCGACCTCGTCGAAGGCGACGAGGACGCCCCGCAGGGCGGCGCCCCGTCCGGCGACGGCGCGTCCGGCGACGGCGCCATGGGCGCGCCCGTGCTCGGCTACACCGGCAAGGACCTCGGCCGGACCATCTCGATCGACGACCTCAACGCCGCCGACGCTAAGAACGCTGGCGTCTCCGGCATCGGGGCCTCGGCCAAGGTCATGGACCGCGGCGCC
The DNA here is from genome assembly GCF_031846415.1 of Rubrivirga litoralis. Classification (NCBI taxonomy): domain Bacteria; kingdom Pseudomonadati; phylum Rhodothermota; class Rhodothermia; order Rhodothermales; family Rubricoccaceae; genus Rubrivirga; species Rubrivirga litoralis. Next base: position 106,578 of record NZ_JAVRHT010000006.1, read on the forward strand.
GAGCCCGACGAGATGGAGACCCTCTACGGGTCGTCCATGTCGGCCGTCGAGGCGGATCAGATCGTGACCGGCAAAGTCGTCGGCCTCACCGAGAAGGAGGTCGTCGTCGACATCGGGTTCAAGTCGGACGGCGTCGTCGCCAAAAACGAGTTCGGCGAGGTGCCCGAGATGGGCGACGAGATCGACGTCTACGTCGACCGCCTGGAGGACCGCCGCGGGCAGCTCACGCTGAGCTACGCGAAGGCCAACGACAAGCTCCGCTGGAACATCTTCGAGGGTGCTCTTGAGAGCGGGGCGGTGATCGAGGGTGAGATCGTCAAGCGCATCAAGGGCGGCATGATCGTCAACCTGCTGGGCTCGGAGGCTTTCCTTCCCGGCTCCCAGGTCGACGTCCGCCCCGTGCGCGACTTCGACGTCTATCTGGGCAAGACGATGGAGTTCAAGGTGGTCAAGACGAACCCGGGCAACGGGAACGTCGTGATCTCGCACAAGGCGCTCATCGAGAAGGACCTCCAGGAGCAGCGCGAGCACATCCTCGACTCGCTCGAAGTGGGCCAGGTGCTCGAGGGCCAGGTCAAGAACATCGTCAACTTCGGCGCCTTCGTCGACTTGGGCGGCGTCGACGGGCTCCTCCACATCACGGACATCTCGTGGGGCCGGGTCGGCCACCCGTCCGAGGTGCTGGAGCTCGACCAGAAGCTGAACGTCGTCGTCCTCGACTACGACAAGGAGCGCCAGCGGATCTCGCTGGGCTACAAGCAGCTCCAGAAGCACCCGTGGGACGACCTCGCCGAGCGCCTCGTCGAGGGCATGGAGATCGAGGGCCGCGTGGTGTCCGTCACCGACTACGGCGCCTTCGTCGAGGTCGAGCGTGGCATCGAGGGGCTCGTCCACATCTCCGAGATGTCGTGGACGGAGCACGTCAAGCACCCGACTCAGAAGGTCCAGCTGGGCCAGACGGTCAACGTGAAGGTGCTCAAGGTCGACGAGGACTCGAAAAAGATCTCGCTCGGCATGAAGCAGCTCGAGCCCGACCCGTGGGAGGGGCTCCTGGAGCGGTTCCCGGTCGGGACGATCACGCGCGGCAAGGTCCGCAACATCACGACCTTCGGCGCCTTCGTCGAGATCGAGCCCGGCATCGACGGCCTCGTCCACGTCTCGGACTTGAGCTGGACGCGGCGCGTGAAGCACCCGTCTGAAGTGGTCAAGAAGGGGATGGACCTCGACGTCATCGTCCTCGACATCGACATCGCCCAGCGGCGGATCTCGCTCGGCCACAAGCAGGTCTCGACGGACCCGTGGGCGAAGGTGGCCGAGGTGTACACCGAGGGCGCCGACGCGGTCGGCGCGGTCGCGGAGATCAACGACGGCGGCGTCGTCGTCGACCTCCCGCTCGACGTCGAGGCGTTCGTCCCGGCGAGCCACCTCCAGCGCTCGGGCCGCCCGATGGACTCGTACCAGATCGGCGACGAGCTCGAGCTCCAGGTGATCCGCATGGACCGCGAGGACCGCGAGTTGGTCATGTCCGAGACGGCCAAGGTCCGGTCGGCCGAGCGCGCCGAGCGCAGCGCCGAGAACCGGGAGCGCCAGACCCAGCAGCGCGAGGAGCGCCGCCAGGTCGAGTCGTACGGGAGCCGCCAGTCTGGCCCCGCCACGCTCGGCGAGATCTCGGGTCTGGAGGCGCTCCGCCAGCAGATGGCGGAGGCCGAGGCCAACGCGGTCTCCGACGAGGACACGAACGAGCCGCCCGTCGTGGGCGGCAAGGCCACGTCGCAGCTCGAAGGGACCGTCGGCGAGGCCAACCGCGTCGTCGAGCAGACCGACGAGACGGCCCCCCGCGGGTCTGACGAGGTCACGTCGCAGCGCCAGCCCAAGGGGGCGGCTCTGCCGTCGGCCGAGAACTCGGAGGCCACCTTCAAGTCCGGCGGCCAGCCGGCGGAGGGCTCGCTCGCGAGCGCCGTCGAGACGGCCACGGGCCAGGAGACGCCGACGACCGCTGTCACGACCGAGCCCGACTTTGTCGGCCCGAACGTGGACTCGGTCGACGACGTTGACGTCCCCGAGGTGCTCGAGAAGCCGGCCGGCGAGGTCGTCGCCGACGCCCTCGGCACCGACGACGCGCCGGAGCCGGACACCGAGCTCGGCGGAGCGTCCGCGACCATAGAGGGCGACCTCGACGCGCTCCGCGGCGAGGACACGGACGAGGACGACAAGGCGTAACCGCCCCGCCCCGCCCGTCGGAACGGCGGCGGCCCCTCCGGGGGCCGCCGCTTTTTTGTTGGGGCGGGGTGGCGTCGCAGGCCGCCCCGCCCCCGCGCGCTCGGCGGGCGGGGTGGTGCCGGAACGTCGGCGTTCCGCCCGCCCCGGACACGGCGAGCCGTATCCCTACGAGCGCCCCGGGCGGGGTGGGCGTCGTCCCGCCCCGCCCTCCGTCGTGGCGGCGCTGGGGCGGAGCGGCTCCAGGTGGGGGAGCCCCTGCCGCGCCTCGGCGTAGGAGGCGGCTCTCCCCCCGCCCCGCCCTTGACCCTCGACGCCGACCACCTCCGCGCCCTCTCCGACCTTGCCGGCCCCGAGCGCGCGTTCCTCACCGTCTACCTCGACGCCGACGACGAGCGCTCGGTCCTCGACGAGCGGTTCGCGCGCGTCCGCTCGCTGCTGGCCGACCAGCCCGAAGAGACCGAGCACTTCGAGCAGAACCTGGCCGTCGTGGGCAAGCTCCTGGACGGCCAGAGCGCCCCGGCGGGCGGGGCGGTCGTCGCGTTCGCGGGGTGGGCCGCCGACCTCGCCAAGGCGTACCCGCTCCCCGAGCCCGTCGGCACGCGCGTGTGGATGGGCGACGCGCCGTACGTCCGCCCGGCGTACGAGCTCCTGGAGGAGCACGAGACGTTCGCCGTCGCCGTCGTGGACAACACGTCGGCCAAGATCTACTACGTCGCGCCGGACGAGGTCGACGAGGAGGGGAGCGTGCGGGGCGACGTCAAGAACCGGGTCAAAAAGGGCGGGTGGAGCCAGAAGCGCTACGCGCGGCGCCGCGAAAAGCAGATCGAGCAGTACGCCGCCGAGATCGCGGGCGACCTCCAGGCGCTCGACCACGAGCGGCCGTTCTCGCGCCTCGTGCTCCTGGGCTCCGACGAGCCCGTGCGCGCCGTCGAGGAGGCGCTCGCCACCCCGCTCCAGGACAAGCTCGTCGGCACGCGGGCCGTGTCGGCGGACGCAAGCGAGGACCAGCTTTTGGACACGGCCGCCGAGGTCGCCGAGGCCGGCGAGCGCCAGGACGAGGAGGACCTGTGGGTGGCGATCCGCGAGCAGGGCGTGGGGCCGGGCCTCGCCGCGTTCGGGGCGACCGACGTGATGGAGGCGCTCCGCCAAGCCCGCGTGGAGGCCGTGCTGGTGGACCGCGAGGCCGAGATCGCCGGCACCAAGTGCCGGACCTGCGAGCACGTCGCGCACGGGACGCCCGACACCTGCGGCGTGTGCGGCTCGAGCGACGTGTTCCGCGTCGACCTCGTCGAGGCCATGACCGAGCAGGCCGTCCGCACCGGGGCCGAGGTCGACTTTACCGACCCGTTCCCCGCGCTCACCGACGCGGGCGGGGTGGCCGCGCTCCTCCGGTACTCGCTGGACGAGAGCCACGGCGAGCAGGAAGAGCGGGAACGCCTGGAGCGGGTCGAGCGGGAGCTCGCCGAGCGCGAGGCCGCCGCCCCGCCCGCGGGCGACGGAGCGGCTGCGGAGACCGCGCCGCCTGTGGACTCCGAAACGGTGCCGCCCGCAGAGCCCGTGACCACGGAGCCCGTGGACGTAGAGCCGGTGGCCGCGGAGCCGCCCGCCCCGCCCGTCGAGCCCGCCCCGCCCGTGGCCGAGCCCACTCCGCCCGTGGCCGAGCCGCCCGTGGCTGAGCCCGCCCCCGAGCCCCAGCCAGCGGCGGACCGCAAACGTGCGGCCGACCGCGCTCCCGCCGCCCCGCCCGCTGCTGAAGAAGCGCCTGCAACGGCGCGCAAGCCCGCCTGGGCGATGCTCGGATGGATCCTCCTCGCCCTCCTGGTGATCGCGGTGATTGTCCTCCTCGCCGTTGGCTAGGGCCGCTGACGCCGTCGCGGTCGACCGTGCCGCCCCGCCCGCGCGTCCGGGCGGGGTGGAGGAAGTGTCCGCCCCGCCCCCGGCGGCCTAGCGGAGCCAGCGGGTGGGGTTGACGGCCTCCCCGCCCTCGAAGAGCGCGAAAAAGAGCTGGCTCCCGCGCCGCGAGCCGGCCGTCCCCGCCCGGCCTACGGCCTGCCCCGCACGGACCCGCTGGCCCTGGCGGACCGAGACGCCGGAAAGGTTGCCGTAGATGGTCGTGTAGCCCCCGTGCGAGACCATGACGAACGTGCCGTAGGTGGCCATCGTCCCCACGCGCTCGACGACGCCGTCGAAGACGGAGCGCGCGGGCGCGGCCGGCGCCGTGGCGATGTCGATCCCGATCGAGGACACGGCCGTGCCGTAGACGGGGTCCGTCCGCTTCCCGAACGCGCCGACGACGGTGCCGCTGGCGGGGCGGGGGAGGCGCCCGCGGTTCTGGCGGAACGAGCCGGTCAGGTCGACCGCCCGCTCGGCGGCGGGCTCGGGGCGGGGCGCAGGCCGCGCGGCGGGGCGGGGCGCCGGCCGAGGCGCAGGACGCGGGGCGGGGCGGGCTTCGGCGATGGGCGCCGACGGCTCGGCGGCCGGTGTCGGGGCGGGGCGGGCGGCCTCGGGCTGCGGGCGGGGCGGCGCCGGGCGCGGGGCGGCGGGCTCGGCGGCGCGCTGGGCGGGGCGGCGGCGGAACGACTCGGCCTCAGCGGCGCGGCGTGCGGCCTGGTCGGCGCGCCGCTGGACCTCGGCCTGGCGGGCCGCTTCGGCGACGCGCTCGGCCTCGGCCTGGCGGGCGGCTTCGGCTTGTCGGGCTGCCTCGGCTTGGCGGGCGATCTCGGCGCGGCGCTCGGCTTCGGCGCGCTCGGCGGCCTCGCGCTGACGCCGGGCCTCCTCGGCGCGTGCGCGCTCCTGGGCGACGAGGTCGCGTACGAGCCCGGCGAGTTGGTCGGCGTCGCTCCGCCGCTGGTCCAACTCGGTCTCGAGGCGGCCCCGCTGCGTCCGCAGCTCGGCGACGAGGCCAGCCCGTTCGCGGCGGCTCGCGGCGAGCTGGTCGCGCTCGGCGCGGCCCTGCTCCAGGAGCCGCTCGGTCGCCGCGAGCGAGGCGCGCACGTCCTCCTCGCGCGACCGGAGAACGGCCGTCTTCCGGCCGATCTGCTCGACTTCCCCGCGCCGCTGCTTCGCGAACTGCTGGAGGTACCGGGCGCGGACGATCATCTGGTTCACCGAGCCCGCGGCCAGGATGAGCGCGAGGCTGTTCCGGCGGCCGTGCATGTAGGCGTGCCGCGCGCGCGCTCGGTACGACGCCTTGGCCGCGTCGATCTCGGACTCGAGCCGCTCGATGGACCGCTGGAGCTCGCGGGTCTCGCCGCGGATCGAGGCCGTCTGCGTCTCGTAGCCGTCGACGAGCTGCCGGCGGAGAATGATCTCAGCGTCCAGCCCTTCGAGCGCGCGGAGCTCGGACGTCTCCTGGCTCCGCGCCTGCCGGACCTGCCCCTCGACGCCCCGGACCTGCTCGCGGAGGCTCGACAGTCGCGCCTCGGTTTCGGCCCGGCTCTGCCCCCAGGCCGGGGCGGCGACGAGCGCGGTGAGGAGGAGGAGCGGGGCGAGGCGCATCGGGGGGCGGGGCGGCGTCCGAATCTAGCGAGCGGGGCGGGGGAGACGCTCCCGTTCCACCCCGCCCGGTTACTGAATGGGGAACGCCTCATAGTCCGCCGGCCGCTCGAACCGGAGCCGGAGGTCGGGCGGGTTGACGGCGAGGCGCCGGTGCTCCAGCGTGACCGTGGTGCCGCCGCCCCGGAGGCGGACGCGGCGCGGGAGGACCACGCCGTCGACCGTGTCGAACGCCTCGGCTTCGACGCCGCCCACCGACCGCCCCGCCCCGTCGAACTCGCGCACGCGAACGACCCGCCACAGCGCGGGGTCGACGGTGATCTCGCGGGCGGCCCCGCTCGGCAGGCGCCCGACGAGCCGGTAGAGCCCGTCCTGCGCCGTGAGCGACCACGCCACGCCGGCGTCGGGCACGAGGAGGCCGAGCGCCGCCTGCGCCAGCCGCTCCGACGACCCGGCCCCCGGCACGTAGCGCTCGGCGGCCGCGGCGGGGCCGTAGAACAGCTGGCGGTTGATCCGGTCGGCCGCGTAGAACGAGTCGGGCGTGGCCAGGCCCCGCCCGGCGACCACGCCGAGCGGCCCGCGGACGACCACGGCGACGCTGTCGGCGAGCCGGGCGCGGAAGCTGAACGAGGCGCTCTGGCTCCCGTCCGGGCCGTCGACCACGAGGTCGCCGTCGGCCGCCGCGCTCTGGACCGGGGCCACGGACGCGGCGACGGCCCCGATGACCTGGTCGACCGAGTGGTCGGGGTAGCCCGCGGCCGTCGCGTCGGGAGCGTCCCGTACGAGCGGCCCCGTCGGGCCGCAGCCGGCGGCGACGAGCGCGAGCAGGACGAGGGCGGGGCGGACCCCGACGGTCGGCGCTACGTGGGGCATGGGCTAGCCGTCGGTCGCGGCGAGGACGCGGTCGAGCCGCGCGCGGAGGTCGTCAGCGTCGGGGGCATCACCTTGCGCGTCGAGGGCGGCGCGAGCGCGCTCGGCGGCGCGGCGGGCGTCGGCGGGGCGGCCGGCGGCGAAGTACGCCTCGGCGGCCGGCGTGGCGACGGCGGGGACGGCGGGGAACAGGAGGAGGGCGTCGTCGGCGACGGCGCCCGCGCGCGGGTCGCCCGACGCGGCGAGCGCCTGCAAGGCCCGTGCCCAGACGTCGAGCCGCCGCGGGTCGGCCTCGACCGTGGCCAGGAGCGCGTCGACGGACTCCGCCCCGCCCTCGGCGGTTTGGCCCACGGCGGCCTCGCCTCCGACCGCCCCGCCCTCGGCTGCGGGCGGGGCGGCGTCCGCCGTGGCGTCGGGGCGGGGCGGGGCGGCGAGCGCGGCGACGCGGCGGCGCGCGGTGGGGTCGTCCGGGGCCAGCCGCTGGGCGGCCCGGGCCGCGTCGAGGGCGGCCTCGGCGTCGCCGGCCCGCTCGTACAGCGCCGAGAGCCGGAGTCGGGCCGCCGCCGTGTCGTGGAGGCGGACCCCGGCGGCGAGCGCCTCGCGCTCGGCGTCGCCCCGCCCCGCCCGGGCGTAGAGGCCGGCGAGCTCTTCCCACACGGCCGGGTCGTCAGGCGCCAGCGACCGGGCCGCCTCGGCGGCCTCGACCGCCTCGACCGGCCGCCCCGCCCGGTCGAGCGCGCGCGCGAGCCCGAGGCGGACGTCGGCGGAGGCGGGCGCGAGCGCCGCGGCGCGCTCGGCGTAGAACAGGGCGTCGGCGGCCTCGCCGCGCGCGAGCGCCACCTCGGCGCGGGCGTCGTAGACCGCCGGGTCGTCCGGGCGGAGCGCGAGGACCTCGTCGAGCGCGGCGGCAGCGGCTCCGTCGTCGCCGACGGCGTGGAACGTGAGCGCGCGGACGAACCGGCCCTCGACGTAGGCCCGCTGCTCGGCGGCGTCGCGGGGCTGTGCGGCGGCGGCCCCGGCGGCGCCGAGGACGAGCGCGAGGAGGGCGGGGCGGGGGAGGGGCATGGGGCAAGATCGCTCGGGCCGGCGAACGCGGACCGCCCCCGAGTTCGTGCGGCCGCCTCGCGGCGCTCCGTCCTGTGATGAGGGCAGCGGCGAGCACAGGCGTGCACGCCTGCGGCTGGCGCGGCGTCAGGAACGGCGGCGCCACGCGCCCGCACGGGCTCCCGCCCCGCCCGCCCGAGCGGGGCGGTGTAGGACGAGCCCGAAGGCGCTTCAAATCGCTAGGCGTCCCCGTCCACACGTGCGACAGCGGCCGAACGGGGCGGCACATGCGAACACAGGTTGCGACTCGTTTAAGGCCGGCAACGCCGGGACGAACGTCTGGAACGGCTCTTGATACTCTCTCGCCGGCCGCCGTCCGGCCGCCCCGCCTCATCCACCCGCTCACACAATGACCCGACTCTCCCTCCGCGCCCTCGGCGCCCTCGCCCTCTTTGCGTTCGCTCTCCCCGCCCTCGCGCAGACGACGCCTGTCGGCACGTGGCGGACGATCAACGACGACACTGGCGAGCCTCAGTCGCTCGTCCGCATCTACGAGCGCGACGGGGAGCTCTACGGCGAGATCGCCGGCCTCCTCCCCGAAGGCCGCGTCTGCGAGGACTGTGACGAGGAGTACCGCGGGAGCGACATGAAGGGCGTCGAGATCCTCCGCGACTTTGAGCGCGACGGCGACACCTGGAAGGGCGGCCGGATCACGGACCCCCAGAGCGGGAAGACGTACAAGGCGAAGATGGAGGTCGAGCGCGACGGGCGCCTCAAGGTGTGGGGCTTCGTCGGGTTCGACTCCCCACTCACGCGGCGGACGCAGTACTGGGAGCGCGTTCAGTAGCGCCCCGCTTTACGTCCCCGACGGCGCCCCCGGCACACGAGTGCGGGGGGCGCCGCCGTATTATGCGGGCGGTCGGCGACGGTGCCGGCCCGCAGCCGACGCGCGCCTTCCCAACGTCGTCCCCCACCGCGTTCCTCCGAGGAGACTCCCCGCCCAGGGCGGGGCGGTCATGAGCGCGCTTGCCGGGCACGTCCTGGTCCTCAACCAGGACTACCAAGCGCTCTCGGTGTGCAGCGTCGAGCGCGCGGTCGGGCTCGTGTTCCTCCACAAGGCGGAGGTCGTCGAGAACCGGACGGACCGGGCGCTGCGGACGGCCCGGGCGTCGTACCCGTGGCCCAGTGTGGTCCGCCTCAAGCGCTACGTCCGCGTCCCCTACCGGAAGGTGCTCCTGACCCGGCGCAACGTGCTCCGCCGCGACCACCACCGCTGCGTCTACTGCGGGGCCGCCGACCGCCTGACGATCGACCACGTCGTCCCCAAGTCGCGGGGCGGGGCGGACTCGTGGGAGAACCTCGTCGCGGCCTGCACGCCGTGCAACAACCGGAAGGGGAGCCGGACGCCGGACGAGGCGGGCCTCCAGATGCGGAAGCGCCCCTACCGCCCGAGCCACGTGATGTACATGCGCGACTTTATCGGGACCGGCGAGGAGGCGTGGAAGCCGTACCTGTTCGCGGCGTAGCAGGGAAAAGGGAAAAGGGAAAAGGGAAAAGGGAAAAGGCGCGCGCGGGCGGGGGGGTGCCCGTTTTGTTCCGCCCCGCCCGCTCACATCTGGACGGGGCGGTGATAGGGGAGGCCGCTGTCAACGGGAGGCGGCGGCAGTCCCCCTCCTGGATAGGAGGGGCTAGGGGTGGTAGATGACGCGGGCGGGGCGGTCCCGAACGGTGCCTCCGCCCCGCCCGTGGCTCCCCCGTCGCACGAACTGTCCCCCTTGAACAAGGGGGACAGCCCATGCCGCGCGGAGCGGAGCGGTGGCGGCCTTGGCGGGGGGTGCGTTCGCCAGACACGAGCGGGCGGTGCCCGACCACCCCGCCCCCGCACAGTGCTGGCGGGGTGGG